>NZ_JBDPLY010000047.1:0-46622 GCF_039871695.1 Actinomadura sp. B10D3 | reverse complement strand
GCCAGCCGTTCCCGCCGGTCGACCCGAACACGGGCCAGCCGTACCAGCCGCCGGTTGATCCCAACACCGGCCAGCCGTTCCCGCCGGTCGATCCCAGCACGGGCCAGCCGTACCAGCCGCCGGTTGATCCCAACACCGGCCAGCCGTTCCCGCCGGTCGACCCGAACACGGGCCAGCCGTACCAGCCGCCGGTTGATCCCAACACCGGCCAGCCGTTCCCGCCGGTCGACCCGAACACGGGCCAGCCGTACCAGCCGCCGGTTGATCCCAACACCGGCCAGCCGTTCCCGCCGGTCGATCCCAGCACGGGCCAGCCGTACCAGCCGCCGGTTGACCCGAACACCGGCCAGCCGTACCCGCAGCCGGGCTACGGATACCCCGCCGGGCCCCCGCAGGACCAGTCGCAGTACCCGCACGCGCTCAACCAGATGATGCGGCCGGACCAGCCCGCCCAGCAGCAGCCGCTCCAGCCGCAGAGCACCGACAACCTCAGCTCCGAGAACCTGCTCGGCGAGCGCAAGATCGCGCCGTCCTCCGGCTGGCGGCGCGCGGTCTACAAGGCGACCGCCGGCAGCATCCACCCCGGCGAGTCGCAGAACGACCTGCGCCGCAAGGACCTCGTCGCGCGGGCGCGCACCCCCGTGATCGGCGGGCACCACCGGGTGGCCGTGATGTCGCTGAAGGGCGGCGTCGGCAAGACGACCACGACGACCGGCCTCGGCTCGATGCTGGGGTCGCTGCGCGGCGACCGGGTCATCGCGGTGGACGCCAACCCCGACCGCGGGACCCTGTCGGACAAGGTCCGGCTGGAGACCGCCGCGACCGTCCGCGACCTGCTGAACAACCGCGAGCAGATCCACCGGTACGCCGACGTCCGCGCGTTCACCTCGCAGAACGAGGCGCGCCTGGAGATCCTCGCGTCCGACCGCGACCCGGCGGTCAGCGAGGCGTTCAGCGCGGAGGACTACGCCGCCGTCGCGGTCGTTCTGGAGCGGTACTACTCGGTCTGCATCACCGACTGCGGCACCGGCCTGCTGCACTCGGCGATGGCGGGCGTGCTGAGCCTCGCCGACCAGCTCGTCCTGGTCAGCTCCCCGTCGGTGGACGGCGCCCGCTCCGCGAGCGCGACCCTCGACTGGCTGGAGGCGCACGACCACGGCCACCTCGTCCGCAACGGCGTCGTCGTGCTGTCGATGGTCCGCAACCGCACCCGCAGCCAGGTCGACCTGGACAAGCTCCAGTCCCACTTCGAGAGCCGCTGCCGCGCCGTCGTCCGCATCCCCTATGACGACCACCTGGAGGAGGGAGCCGAGGTCGAGCTGGAGCAGCTCGCCCCCGGGACCCGCGAGGCCTACCTGACCCTCGCCGCCGTGGTCGGCGACGGCTTCGCCTACCAGCGCCCGCAGACCTGACCGTCCCGCCGCGACCGGTACCGGTCTCCGCTTCTGTGCCCTTTTCTCACGTCCGCGCGCCGGATGGGTGGAAAAGTGGTCGGCCGGAGACGCTGCGTGGTCGAGGGGTGGCGGATTGGACGATCAGGAGCTGAAGGCGGCTCAGGGGAAGGTCGCGACGCGTCCCGCATGATCTGCTCCATGCGCCCCAGATGTGTCCCCCTGAACACCGGATGCCGGATTTTGGTCACAAAGACCAAGTGCGCGTGTAGTGCGGAAACGCAGTGCCTACCGGTTCTGATGTCGCCGTGTTCTGTCATAGGCCGGTAGGAGGATCGGGGTATGCAGCTCAGGTACCAGTTCCGGCTCTACCCGACCCCCGGCCAGCAACAGTCGCTGGCGCGGGCGTTCGGGTGTGCGCGGGTGGTGTTCAACGACGCACTGCGCGCACGGCAGGAGGCGCATGCGGCCGGGCTGCCGTACGTGTCGGACGGGGAGTTGTCCAAGCGGGTCATCACCCAGGCGAAGAAGACCGGCGAGCGGGCATGGTTGGGCGAGGTGTCGGCCGTTGTGCTCCAGCAGGCCTTGGCGGACTTGAGCACCGCGTACCGGAATTTCTTCGCGTCGGTGTCGGGGAAGCGCAACGGCCGCAAGGTCGCGCCGCCCCGGTTCCGGTCGCGCAAGGACCGGCGGCAGGCGATCCGGTTCACCCGCAACGCCCGCTTCACGGTCACGAAGAGTGGGAGGCTGCGCCTGCCGAAGATCGGGGATGTGCGGGTGCGGTGGTCGCGGGACCTGCCGTCCGCTCCGTCGTCGGTGACGGTGATCAAGGATGCGGCGGGCCGGTATTTCGCGTCGTTCGTGGTCGAGACGGCCGACGAGCCGTTGCCGGAGGTGGCGGCCGAGGTCGGTATCGATCTGGGATTGACGCATTTCGCGGTGTTATCGGACGGCCGGAAGATCACCAGCCCGAGGTTCCTGCGCCGCGCCGAACGCCGTCTCCGCAAGGCGCAGCAGGCGCTGTCTCGCAAGCAGAAGGGCTCGGCGAACCGCCGCAAGGCCGTTGCGAAAGTAGCGCGGCTGCATGCCCGCGTGGCGGACGCGCGGCGGGACCATCACCACAAGCTCTCCACACGACTGATCCGCGACAACCAAGCGGTCTACGTGGAGGACCTCGCGGTGAACGGTCTGGCCCGCACCCGGCTCGCCAAGTCCGTGCACGACGCGGGCTGGTCCACGTTCGTCGGGATGCTGGAGTACAAGGCGAAGCGGCACGGCCGTACCTTCGCGAAAGTCGACCGGTGGTTCCCCTCGTCCAAGCTGTGCTCGGCGTGCGGGGCTGTGGCCGAGTCGATGCCGCTGAGCGTCCGCGTGTGGGCCTGCCCATGCGGCACGGTCCACGACCGCGACATCAACGCAGCCGACAACATCCTCGCCGCCGGACGGGCGGAGAGACAAAACGCCTGCGGAGGGACCGTAAGCCCCGGCCGCCTAGCGGAGGGCAGGACCCGGTGAAACAGGAAGCCACAGAAGTGCCACGCACGCGGCACAGGCTGAATCCCCGGCCTTCAGGCCAGGGAGCGCGTCAAATCGTCCACAAGGAACAGAGAGACCCCGTCCCGACCGTCCTGCCGTACTCGATGATCGTCGGCCAGGAGGAGCTGCGCTCGGCCCTGGAGATCGCCTACGTCGCGGACGCGGTCGGCGGCGTGCTGGCGACCGGGCAGCGCGGCACCGCGAAGACCACCACGGTCCGCGCGTTCACGCGGATGCTGACCGACGAGCTCCCGGTCACGCTGCCGATCGGCGCCACCGACGACCGGGTGCTCGGCGGCTGGAAGATCGACAAGCTGATGAAGGGGGACCCGGAGCCTCAGGACGGGCTGCTGCTAGAGGCGTCCAGGTCCAAGGCCGGCATCCTCTACATCGACGAGGTCAACCTGCTCGACGACTACCTGGTGAACATCATCCTGGACGTCGTGTCCACGGGCGTGCTGAACGTCGAGCGCGACAACCTCGCGGCGAAGGCGGTCCCCGCGCGGTTCACGCTGGTCGGCACGATGAACCCGGACGAGGGCAGCCTGCGCCCCCAGCTGCTCGACCGGTTCGGGCTGGTCGCCGAGGTGCGGCCGGAGAACGACGCGGACCGCCGCGCCGAGATCATGGACGCGGTGCTGACCTTCCAGGACGACCCTGACTCCGCGCGGGTGGCTGAGGCGAGACGGCGCGACCTGGAGACGCGGGAGGCGCTGGCCGCGGCGAAGGAGCGGGTCGGGCAGGTCCGCTTCGCCGAGGGCGTGCTCGCGGGCTGCGCGCGGGTCGCGAAGGAGTTCGGGCTCGCCGGGCACCGCGGCGAGCTGGTGCTGGCCTGCGCGGCGCGTGCCGCGCGGCCCTCGACGGCGTGCCGGAGGTCACCGCCGCGCATGTCGCGCAGGTCGCCCGGCCCGCGCTGGTGCACCGCAGGTCGAGCGACGATTCCGGACGGCTGCCGGAGTGGGGCCCGGAGCAGACCGAGCGGGTCGTGGCACGGCTCCAGGGGACGTGAGGGTGGGCACGCTCGACCGGGTGCGCACGCTGCTGAGCTGCCTGGCGGCGGAACCCCGGCTGGGCGGTGTGCTGTTCCACGACCTCGACCCCTTCCTGCTGGCCCCGCTGGCGCGGCTGCTCACCGGCGCCCTGCCGGAGTCCCCGGCGACCGTGGTGCTCGGCCCGGGTTCCGCGGACGAGGGCCTGTGGGTCCGGATGCGGCCGGACGGGGACGCGCTGCGCCTCGCGCCGGGGCCGCTCGCCGCCGCCGGCGGCGCGGTGGTGCTCGTCCCCGACCTCGGGCAGGCCGACCCGGCGGTGGCGCGGTGGCGGAGGACGCGCTGCGGCGGGTCGTCGACCTGCTGCCGCCCGGCCCGAGCAGGCGGCGCGACCTCGCGCTCGCCCGGATCGCGCGGGCGGTCGGGGGCTTCGCGGGAGCGGCGGAGACCGGGGCGGCGCACGTCGACGAGGCGGCGGGGCTGCTCGGCATCGCGGTGGCGGGCGGCGGGCCCGGCGCCCCTCCGGCCTCGGAGCCGCCACCGCACGGGACGGCGCCGCTCGCGCCCCGCCGTCCGGAACCGGAACCGCCCGCGGCGGGCGCCCGTGTGGAGGCGACCGCGCCCGGGGCCGCCCGGCGGGTGGTGACGCGGACCGGGGAGCCCGTCACGCTGCCGGACGCCGCGGCGGCCGGCCCGTGGCCGTATCCGGAGGACGATCCCGGCGCGCTGTCGCGGATCGGCACGCTGCGGCCGCCGCCCGGCCGCCGGACCCGGGCGGGCCGGCTGCGCGGCCGCCCGGTCGGGGTGCGCCCGGCGTCCGGTCCCCGCGATCTCGCGATCGTCGCGACCGTGGTGGAGGCGGCGAAGTTCCAGGCGGTCCGGCGGGCGCACCGGCCGGACGCGCCGCCGGGGCTGCTGATCAGCCCGGCCGACCTGCGGCGCCCGCGGCGCGCCGCCGAGCCGGGGGCGGCGCTCGTCCTCGTCCTCGACCACTCCTGCTGGCGGCACTGGGACCGCGGCCCGGCCTCGCCGCGTTCCTGCGCGCGGCCCACCGCGACGACGCCGCCGTCACCGTGATCGAGTTCGGCCACCGGGACACGCCCGGAGAGCTGGCCGCCGTCGCTACCGGGCGCGGACGCTGCTTGACCCGCGGCTGCCGGTGTCCCTGCGGCGGCGCCCCGGCCGCGCCACCCCGCTCGCGCACGGGCTGGACCTCGCGGACCCGCGCCGGCGTCCAGCGGGTTGAGGGACGGGATGAGCTCGGGGTCCGTTGTGAGGTCCCGCAGCAGCTGAGCGGTCTCCGCGCGGACCCACGGGTCGTCGCTGCCGTGCAGCAGGCGGAGCGCCTCCGACCGTTCCGGCTCGGCGAAGTCGGTGTTCCGCAGGATCAGGTACTCGCCGTCCGGCTCGTGCAGGCGGCCCCACAGTCCCGGGTCGGCGGCGACCGCGCGGATGCCGAGCCGGATGACCCGCGCGGAGAACCGGTCGGCCCGCTGCTGACGTGCCGGCCCAGGAACACCTTTCCCATGCTCCCGGCGCCGAGCACCTTGAGCAGCCGGAACTTGCCGAGTTGGACGGGGGCGCCCGGGTCGAGTTCGCGCACGGCGCCCCTATGCGGGCTCTGCGGGAGAGACGTCGAAGATCATGGAACCCCCGTTCCGAATCGCCATGACCTGGCAGGACGCCCGAGCATCGCATCGCGACCCCGGTCGCTTGGCGTCATACGGCACAGATGGCCACATCGGGTCACGGAATGTGATCAAGTACAACCGGATCGTGGTCACGCGCGTCCCGGGCCGCCTCTCAGGGAACGCACCGCGCTAACGTTGCGGTCCGTGGACGGTGTGTACGTGGGGAAGGCGGGGCCGGACGCGGCCGGCGACCGCGGATGGCTGCTCGGTCACTTCAAGCCGTCCGGCGACCTCCGGTACAGCGAGGACGTCGAGATCAAGTGGGGCGTGCACCCCCGAGGCGAGCGCCGCGCCGAGTGGACGAACGGCGAGAAGCGCACCGCCCTCCTCGTCCTCATCAGCGGCCGCTTCCGCATGGAGTTCCCCGAACGCGACGTCGTCCTCAAGGAACAGGGCGACTACGTCGTCTGGGGACGCGGCGTCGATCACTCCTGGGAGGCCGAGGAGGAATCGATCGTGATGACCGTCCGCTGGCCCTCGATCCCCGGCTACCGCGTGGAACCGCCCGCGGCCTCAGGATGAAGTCGGGATATGCGGTCGAAGGACCAGGGTGCGCCCGCTATCGTTGGCGATGGTCACCAGGAGAGTTCGCATAGTGGACTAGTGCAGGCGCCTTGAAAGCGCCCAGGGCTGGGGACAGTCCTCGTGGGTTCGAATCCCACACTCTCCGCTGTGTTTCCCAGGGGGAGCGCCCCCCTGGAACCCCCCGTCACGACGCAGGGCATGCGTGCTGCGCTTGCTCCGCGCGCCTGCCCGTAACCCCGGCTGAGCTTCAAGCCCCAAAGGGGTTGATTCGTGCCATTCCCGGGAGCTGGGGTTCGGGGGTGGGTGTGGGGGTGTGCGTGACGAAACGGTCCGTCTGGGGCGGAAGGCATCCGTTACCCTCTTCGGCATGTCGCAGACACCGCAGGATCCGGCAGGTACGACGCACCAGTTCCAGAACTTCGCCAATCAGGCGCAGCCGGAGAAGTCCGGCCCCAATGTCGGCGTGATCGTGGGCATCGTCGCCGTGGTCGCCGTCGTCGCGATCCTCGCGGTCGCGCTCATGATGATGTGACGCTCAGCGTCCCGAGTCGGAGAAGTGCTGGTAGTCCTTGGCGCCGCTCCACTCGCCGCCCCATCCCCAGCCGATCGAGGCGAACGCCTTGACGACCTTGTCATCGGCGTGGATGACGCCCGGGTCGTCGTTCTTTCGGTTCTTGTACTTGGCGCAGTCCTTGTGGGCGGTGCGCCCGTCCGCGTAGACGTAGGGGTTCTCGCACGGGTTGATGTCCACCGCGAGGCCGTACGCGTGCTGGGAGAACGAGCTCGACCCGGTCGCCTGGCGGCAGTTGAACGCCGAGGTGTTGTCGGCCTCGATGGAGTCGAAGTCGCTGCCCTTGTACTTGTCGACCGGCTCCATGCGCTTGATCGGGTAGCGCATCGTGTAGAGCTTCTTGAACACCTTGACGAGGTCGTCGGCCGCCCTGGCGTTGACGACGAGGCGCCCGCCGGTGTGCGGCTTGTCGTCCATCCCCCAGTAGGTCATCTCGATCATGCGGAGCCCGGACGGCGCCACCGGGCAGCCCTTGCGCCAGGAGTGCTTCAGGTCCTTGGCGGTCACCTTCTTGACGGTCGCCTGGAAGCCCTGCTTCGTCGGGGACGGGGAGGGCGGGGCCGCGGACGGGGCGGACGCCGTCGGCGGCGTCGCGGGCGGTGCGGTGGCGTCGCCCCCGTCGTCGGAGCCGCGGCCACATCCGGCCGCGACGATGGGCACGGCCAGCAGCGCGGTCAGGAAAGTCGCGGTTCGACGTGTGCCTCTACCTGGCATCTTTGCAGCATACGCAGTCGGCGGAGGGCCGAGGATTCGCTACCGTGCGTTTGAAGGCGCGCCCGCCGGAAAGGGGCCGGGACGGACGGGCCGTGATCGATTACCTGCCGTTGGGCATGGCGTCCGGCGGCGTCCGGTCCCAAGGGAGCCGGGATGGCGGAGTCTCACGAGAGGGACCTCCCAAGCCTCGAAGACGAGATCTTCGCGGTGGCGCACAGCGTGGAGGTCGAGCCGGCGGCGCACGCGCAGCCGCGGCTGCGGACGGACAAGGCGCACGATCTCGCCGAGCGGGCGCGGGCGTACCTCGGCAGGGACGTCAAGGCGCTCGCGGCGGGCTTCGGCATGTTCGTGTTCGTCGACGCCGTGATGATGTACGCGCCGCTGATGATGAGCCGCCGGCCGAGCCTGCTGCCGCAGTTCATCACGCTGCTGGTGCTGGCGTTCGGGCTCGGCGGCCTGCTCGTGTGGAAGGTCGGCGGGCGGTGGCGAACGTTCGGCGTCGGGATGATGCTCGCCTGGACGTTCCTGACCCTGGTGTCCGTCGGCTTCCTGACCGGGGTGACCGTGCCGCTCTAGGAGGGGCCGAGCCGCTTGCGCACGAGGCTGAACGCACGCCCGATGGCTTCGAGGTCCTCGGGCTCGATGACGTCGATGAAGAACGTCCGGACCGTCTCGACGTGGTCGCGGGCGGCGCGTTCGAGCGTCGCGAAGCCCTCGTCGGTCAGCTGGGCGAAGACGCCGCGCTTGTCGTTGGGGCAGCTGTCCCGCTTGACCAGGCCCTTCTTCTCCAGGCGGGAGCAGGTGTGCGACAGGCGGCTGCGCGACTGGCTGGCGTTCTCGGCGAGCTCCGCCATCCGCAGCCGGCGGCCGGGAGCCTCCGACAGCCGGACGAGGATCTCGTACTCCGACACCGACAGCCCGTGCCTGGTCTTCAGGTCGCGGTCCATGGCCTCGGTGAGCCGGACGCTGCCGTCCACATACGCCCGCCAGTCGCGCTGCTGGGCGGCATCGAGCCAGCGAGGTTCGCTCATGTCGGAAGTATAGAACACATGTTGAAGATTCAACTAAGCCAGGCTATTGTCACGGTATCAGGACACCGCGGATCCGCCCGCGGAAATAGTTGAAGCATCAACTACGTTGCCCAGGGCAGACCCGAACGAGGGGAGAGCCCGATGCCCGCCGTGATCGCCGACCCGCTGACCCTGCCCCGCCTCCCGCTGCTGCCCGAGGGCGGCACCGGCTGGCGCCGCGTGGCGAAGGTCGTGACCGCCAAACGCCAGCTCGAAGGCGAGGGATTCGAGGTCAGGCGCCCGTTCCCGGGCATCGACCTGTCCCTGGCCGACCCGTTCCTGCTCCTCGACCACATGGGCGCCGTCGAGTACGCGCCGGGCGAGGCGAAAGGCACCCCGTGGCATCCGCACCGCGGGTTCGAGACCGTCACCTACATCATCGACGGGGCGTTCCAGCACCAGGACCCCACCGGCGGCGGCGGCCTCATCGCCGACGGCGCCACCCAGTGGATGACGGCCGCGTCCGGCATCCAGCACATCGAGCAGCCGCCGCCCGAACTCGTCGCCAAGGGCGGCCTGTTCCACGGCATACAGCTCTGGGTGAACCTGCCGCGCGCCCAGAAGTGGGTCCCGCCGCGCTACCAGGACATCGAGGCCCGCGACGTCAAGCTGCTGGCGTCCGACGACGGGTCGTCCCTCGTCCGCGTCATCGCCGGATCCGTCGCCGGTCATGACGGCCCCGGCGTCACCTACACGCCGATCAACTACCTGCACGCGACCGTGGCACCCGGTGCGCGTCTCGCGCTGCCGTGGCCGCACGACTTCAACGCGCTGGTCTACGTCCTCTCCGGGCGCGGGACGGTCGGCGTCGAGGAGGCCGGCCTGGACGAGGGGCAGCTGGCCGTCCTCGCCGGTTCCCACCACAAGGGCGACGGTGACGGCATCGTCGTCCGCGCCGCCGGCGGCCAGCCGCTCGCCAGCGCGAACGGGTGGGAGATCCTCATCCTCGGCGGCCTGCCGATCCGCGAGCCGATCGCCCGGTACGGCCCGTTCGTGATGAACACGCGCGACGAGATCATCCAGGCGTTCGAGGACTTCCAGGCCGGACGCATGGGCACGGTCCCCGCCGACAAGGTGCCCCACCGGTCGTCGGAGGACGAACCGCTCGCCTGAGCGGTTCCGCGCTCCCGGTCGCGGTGGTGGTGCCGCGACCGGGTTCTCCTTGCCGGGTTCGCGTGACGGGGGGAGAAGGCATGCGCTAGTGTGTTCGAATAGTCGAACAGAGATTCGACTGACGATGTTCGGACGCGCTCGCCCGGGGAGGCGGCATGGTGGCGACGGCCATGAGGGGAGCCGAGGCTCCCGCGCGCTGCGGGCGGCGCCGGGGGCCCGCGACACGCCGCAGCGTTTTCTACGCAAATCTACGGCCGCAGCTATATCGCCTCATAGAGTCCGAGAGCGTGGACCCCGTGCGCAATCCCTATGCCCCTGGCGCCGGGCAGCGCCCTCCCGAGCTGGCCGGCCGCGACCGCGAGCTCCGGCAGTTCGAGGTCGTGCTCGAACGCGTGGCCCGGGGCCGTCCCGAGCGCAGCATGATCGTCACCGGGCTGCGCGGGGTGGGCAAGACCGTGCTGCTCAACGCGTTCCGGTCGATGGCCATCCAGCGGCTGTGGGGGACGGGCAAGATCGAGGCCCGGCCCGACCAGTCGATCCGGCGGCCGGTCGCCTCGGCGCTGCACCGCGCCGTCCGGGAGCTGGCGCCCCGGCACCGCGCGCCCGACCGCATCGAGGAGTTCCTCGGCGTGCTCAAGGCGTTCGCGCAGGCCGAGCCGGAGCCGTCCGGCAAGGGCAAGGCGCGGGCGCACCGCTGGCAGCCCGGTATCGACGTGCCCGCCACCCGGGGCCGCGCCGACTCCGGCGACCTGGAGATCGACCTCACCGAGCTGTTCGTGGACGCCGCGTCCGTCGCCACCGACGTCGGCGTCGGCATCGCCCTGTTCGTCGACGAGATGCAGGACATCCCCGCCGACGACGTGTCCGCGCTGTGCGCCGCGTGCCACGAGCTGTCGCAGGTCGGCGGCCCGCTGATCGTGGTGGGGGCGGGGCTGCCGCACCTGCCGGCCGTCCTGTCCGCCAGCAAGTCCTACTCCGAGCGGCTCTTCCGGTACGCCCGCATCGACCGGCTCGACCGCGAGTCGGCCGACGTCGCCCTGCTCGCCCCGGCCGAGCGCGAGGACGTCACCTTCACCAAGGACGCCCTCGACGCGCTGTACGGCGCGGCCGACGGCTACCCCTACTTCGTCCAGGCGTACGCGAAGGTCGTCTGGGACGTCGCGCCCGACACCCCGATCACCGCCGACGACATCAAGGTCGCCGCGCCCGAGGCGGAGAGCGAGCTCGCCGTCGGCTTCTTCGGGAGCCGGTACGAGCGCGCCACGCCCGCCGAGCGCGACTACATGCGCGCCATGGCCATGCTCGGCGACGACCCGGTGCCCACCGCGTCCGTCGCGGACGAGCTGGGCCGCAAACCGTCCAGCCTGTCTCCCGCCCGCGACGGGCTCATCAAGAAGGGCCTCATCTACAGCGCCGAGCGCGGCCTGGTGGCGTTCACCGTCCCGCACTTCGGCAAGTTCCTCCGCTCCCAGCCCGCCTGACTACCGCCCATCGAGCTCTCTAGCGAGAAAGCTAGAGAGCGGTAGAAAGCTGCATCGAACACCGTCGTCCGGTGAGTATTCGGCTCTCTAGCGACCACCCTAGAAAGCCGTAGATTCCACTCGCCCGCCGTCTGCTTTTCTCTAAGTCTTTCTAGGGAAATTCCTAGAAAGACGTAGAGAGTCGAACTCGTGACCCGGGGTAGGACCCGCCCGGGTGCCCGTGAGCGGGCGCGCATCTCGGGGGGAACCATGACAGACCGATTCCGCGGCCAGAACCTGGACAGCGAGTTCACCAGCGAGGACGAGAACATCGCCTGGGACGCCGAGCACGACGAACCACCGATGCAGGAGGAACAGGACGAGGAAACGCAGCGTCCCGAGACCGACGAGGAGTCCCGCGCCGACTGGTGATCCACCCGATCGCAGGACTGTCTAACCGGTTATCGGACGTATCCAAGAAACCGCTAGACGGCCGCAGAGACCACGGGCCGCGCGACCCCGGACCGGACGACCCGGTCGCGTTCGGCGGTCGACACCGCGAACACGATCTCCGCGTCCCGCTCGTCCACCCGGGCCGGGAAGACCACGAACCGCCAGCAGCCCTCCCGCCACACGTCCAGCGGCACGGCGCTCGCGATCACGTTCTCGTGCTCGGCCCACGCGGGGCTCGCGTGGAGGGTCGCGTACGTCTCCCGCATCGGGCTGCGGCGCCGCTCGCACGGGACGGCCGCGCGCTGCCCGAGCCCGGCCAGCTCCGCCAGCTCGGGGGACAGGGCCGCGAACAGCGCCAGCTCCAGCGCGAACACCAGCCCCACCTGCACCTGGGCGTCCCGGAGCACGTCCACGCCGGCCAGCGGCGCGCCCAGCGACGCGATCGCCGCGCACGTGAACAGCACGGCCCGCAGCACGCTGCGGCGGTCGACCCTCTTGCTGCTCAGCGCGCCGAAACACCCGCACCCGGCGTCCGGCCGCCCCACCCGCAGCTCGCCGACGACCCACGTCGCCGCGGCGAAGGCCACCGTCGTCGCGAGCCGGACCGACAGGTGCGACGTCACCAGCAGCGCCAGCCCCAGCAGGCCCTCGCCCACACCGAGCCCGACCGTCATCCCCCGGCTGCGCCGCAGCGCCGTCAGCCGGGCGGCCCCCGCGGGCACCGGCACGCCGTGCACGTGGTCCGGCACGTCCGCCGCCCGCTCCCGGACCGTCAGCTTCGCCAGGCACGCGGCGAGCAGCACCGCCGCCAGCAGCAGCACCTGCGTGTTCTGGAACGCCGTCACCATTCCGCTTCCACCCCCCGTGGCACGTGCGGCCGGACGGCCGCGTTGAAACAGCCGGCCTCCAGCTCGCCGCCGAGCCCGGCGAACGCGGCCGGCGTCAGCTCGACGATCCGGCCGCGCGGCGACGCGGCGCACTCCACGCACCGGTCGCAGAACCGCGCCGCCGCGCACCCGCACTCGATCACCGGCAGGGTCGCGGACCGCCCCCGGCACTCGTTGCGGACGGTCACCTCCCCGCCCAGCGACAGGTACGGGAACGGCACGCAGGCGGACGGGGCGTCCGCGCATCCCCCGGCGTCCCCCTCGGAGTCGACCGCCGGGTAGGACGCCCCGTCCCGAACCTCCCCCTCCGTGGTGCCGAACCAGGTCGCCGTCCCGTGCAGGACGTCCGGCACGGGCTTCGCCGCCTCCGGCGCGGTGAGGTCGTCCACCCGGTACCCCGGCTGCGACGTGCCCGGCCGCACCGCCTGCGGCCCGCCCGGCGACCGGACGCAGATCACGTCGAACAGGTAGCCGGGCTCCAGCCGCGGATGCCGGACGAGCACCCGCTCGCGGGCGTGCGGGGGGATCGCCACATGGGCGCGCCCCCGGTGGGGGCCCATGTCCACCTCCACGGTGTCCCGCCCGCACGCCAGGATCGTGCCCCCGACCCGCCCGATGCCGACCCATACCTTCTCGGCGACGGACGAGCTCTTCCGGACGACCACCGGACGGCCCGGCCGCAGCGCGGCGGGGCCCCCGCGCCCGCCGTACCAGACCGCCGTGTCCTCGCGCATCGCGAGGCGTACCTCCGCCCCGTCCGCGTGCAGCACGAGCAGGTGCGGGCTCGCGTCCAGGACGACCCCGCTCAGCCCCCGCTGCGGACGCTCCGCGTCCGGACGCGGAGCAGAACCGAACACCGCCTCGCGGCGGCGCTGACGCTGGGTGGGCGACATCGCGACTCTCCGGAATCGATCATCGTCACGCTGGGCAACCGGTGTTAGGACAGTGAGTCAAGGGTCGCCGGGCCATGACTGGGCTGTCGACGGATTTGTCGCCATAAGTCAGCCTGCGGAGGACGTCTGATCTACCTCGGTTGAAGATTATGCACTGGTTGACCCGGAAATATCGTTCCTGTAGACCCAGAATTACGATCGCCCTGGGATCGTCGTGAATACCGGGAGTGCGCACGGCCGGGAGCGCGCGCTCCACAACCCCTGGTCCGGTGGTGGTGGTGAACGGGACGCGGCACGAGGAGTTCCGGACGTACGTCGCGGAACGCGGCCCCGTGCTGCTCCGCGCCGCCACCCAGCTGACCAGCGACCGCGCCGAAGCCGAAGACCTCCTCCAGGCGGCCCTCGCCAAGACCTACCTGGCCTGGGACCGCATCGAGGACCGCTCCGCCGTCGACGGCTACGTCCGCCGCGCCATGGTCAACACCCAGATCTCCTGGTGGCGCCGCCGCAAACTGGACGTCTACCCGACCGACCAGCTCCCCGACCGCCCCGTCGAGGACCACACCGACCGCAGCGAGATGCGCGACGCCCTCACCCGCGCCCTCCGCCGCCTCCCCGAACGCCAGCGCCTGGCCGTCATGCTCCGCTACTACGAAGACATGTCCGAACGAGAAATCGCCGAAGTCCTGGGCGTCAGCGTAGGCACGGTCAAATCCACGGTCTCCAGAGCAATGGCCCGCCTAAGAGAGGTGTATTAGCTGTGTTAGCCCAGGAGGGCGACCCCCTGGAACCCGCCCTGTAGCCCAGGGGGATCGCCCCTCTGGGTGAGCGCAGCCCCCTGGCCAACACAGTGCTGGGGACCACTCTGAGGGTCTTCTTAGTGGGTTGCAGGGGGTCGTCAGGGTGGGGTGGCGCTGCGAGAATCCGGCTTAGGCGGCTGTTTTGGCTGGAGGCGTGTCGTGTACAGCACCATGCAGGATTTTCCGCTGACCATTACGACGATCATGAAGTACGGGGCCGGGGTCTTCGGGGAGGCCGAGGTCGCGACGTGGACCGGGGGCGGGGCTCGGCGGCGGACGTACGCCGAGGTCGGGGAGCGGGCGGCTCGGCTGGCGGGGGCGCTGCGCGGGCTCGGGGTGGACGGTGACCAGCGGGTCGCCACGTTCATGTGGAACAACGCCGAGCACCTGGAGGCGTATCTCGCGGTCCCGTCGATGGGCGCGGTCCTGCACACGCTGAACCTGCGGCTGTTCCCCGACCAGCTCGTCTACATCGCGAACCACGCCGAGGACCGGGTGGTCATCGTGGACGGGTCGCTCATCCCGCTGCTGGCGCCGGTGCTGCCGCAGCTGAAGACGGTCCGGCACGTGGTCGTGGTCGGCGGGGGCGACACCGGGCCGCTGGAGGGGGCCGGCAAGGAGCTGCACGACTACGAGGGGCTGCTCGCCGCGGCGCCCGCGGAGTTCGAGTGGCCGGACGTCGGCGAGGACTGGGCCGCCGCGATGTGCTACACGAGCGGGACGACCGGCAACCCGAAGGGTGTCGTTTACTCGCACCGGTCGGCGTACCTGCACTCGATGGCGACGTGCACGGGGAACGCGATGGGGCTGAGCGCGTCCGATGTCGTGATGCCGGTGGTGCCGATGTTCCACGCGAACGCGTGGGGGCTGCCGTACGCGGCGCTGATGGCGGGTGCGTCGCTGGTCATGCCCGACCGGTTCCTCCAGGCGGAGCCGCTCGTCCGGATGATCGAGGCGGAGCGTCCGACGGTGGCGGGTGCGGTGCCGACGATCTGGGCGGACGTGCTGCGCCACACGAAGGAGCACGGGTCGGACCTGAGTTCGCTGCGGCTGGTGCCGTGCGGCGGGTCGGCGGTGCCCGAGTCGCTGATGCGCGGGTTCGACGAGATCGGTGTGCGGATCGTGCAGGCGTGGGGGATGACGGAGACGTCGCCGGTCGCGACGGTCGCGCATCCGCCGCCGAAGGCGGAGGGCGAGGACGCCTGGCGGGCGCGGGCCACCCAGGGGCGTGTCCTCGCGGGGCTGGAGATGCGGATCGTCGGGGACGGCGACGCCGTGGTGCCGAACGACGGAGAGTCGGTCGGGGAGGTGGAGATCCGCGGGCCGTGGATCACCGGCGCCTACCACTTGGACGAGGACCCCGGGAAGTTCCACGACGGCTGGCTGCGCACGGGCGATGTGGGGACGCTGTCGCCGGACGGCTTCCTGATCCTGACCGACCGGGCGAAGGACGTGATCAAGTCCGGCGGGGAGTGGATCTCGTCGGTGGAGCTGGAGAACCATCTGATGGCGCACCCGGACGTGGTCGAGGCGGCCGTGGTCGGGGTGCCGGACGACCGGTGGCAGGAGCGGCCGCTCGCGTCGGTGGTCGTCCGGGACGGGGCGCAGGTCTCGGCGGAGCAGCTGAAGGAGTTTCTCGCAGGGCGTATCGCGAAATGGCAGCTCCCGGAGCGGTGGGCGTTCATCCCCGAGGTCCCCAAGACGAGCGTGGGCAAGTTCGACAAGAAGGTGCTGCGCCGCAGGTACGCGGACGGTGAGCTGGAGGTCCGGCGGGCCGACTGAACCCGGCGGGGCCCTGACCGGATTCTGACGCCGAGTCATTCCGCTCGTGGTCACTCAGAGATGTCGACTCTCTCCGAGGTGTTACCTTAAAGGGGATTTCGGTGGATGAGTGGTGCGGATGGGGTTCGCGGGTGTATCCAAGGTGGGCTGAATGTCCGGATGGCCCTCAGTGGGGCCGGCCCCGCATGCCGCTGCCGGGAGCGTGAATGCCCAGGTTGTCGACCTCTGCGCACTCAGCCGACCGCACGCTGGTCAAAGGGCTGAGTGACGGCGACGAGGCTGCGCTGGCCGCACTCTATGACGAGTACGGTGAGCGCCTTTACGATTACGCACTGTCGATGTCGGGAGACGGGAAAACCGCCGCCGACATCGTGCACGACACGTTCATCGACGCCTGCCGCCGCGCACCTCGTATGCGCGATCACCTGTACCTGAGTTCCTGGCTTTACGGTGCGGCGCGGCGGCGGTGCGTCCGGCGGGGCCGCGCGAAGGTGCTGTTCTGGGACCGGGACGCCGAGTTCTCCGAGACGCCGTTTCTGGACCGTGCCGAACCGGACGGCCCGGTGCCGGAGTGGCCGCCGGCGGAGGAGCTGCACGAGCTGCTGCGCGGGTCCCTGGCCCGGCTGGCGCCGGTCGACCAGGAGGTCGTGCTCCTGGCGTTCCGGCACGGGCTGCGCCCCGCCCGGCTCGGCGCGACGCTCGGCCTGTCGGCGCGGCGGGCCGCGATGCGGGTGCGCAGGGGACGGGCGGAGCTGGAGGCCGCGCTCCAGCGGGAGCTGGACCGTGCCGGGCGCGCGTGCGCCGAGGGCCGTCCGGAGGAGGAGGTCCCGGCCACGGCGATCCCGGTCCTCGCCGCCCGGGGCGCGGTGGTGCGGGACGAGGAGCCGCCCGTACCGGAGAAGGCGGAGGGCAGGGGGCGCAGGCGCGCGTTCCGGCGGCGCGGGGAGGACTCCCCCGCCGACCCGTCCGCCGAGCTGCACGCCGCCGGGTGCGCCGGCTGCCGGCGCCGGGCCCGGGTGACCGCCGCCGCGCTGCTGCGCCGGGCGCCCGCGCCGATCCTGCCGGCGGCGCTGCGGCACCGCGTCATGCACACCGCGACGGACCCCGAGCTGGCCGGCTACCGCGCCGACATCGCGGCGCGCGGCGGGACGCTCACCCCGTCCGGCCTGCCGAGCCAGCCGGACGTGCCGTCGCCGTTCACCCGCCGGTGGCTGTTCACCGGGGGAGGGATGGCGGGCGCGCTGGCCGCCGCCCTGGTCGCGGTGTTCGTGATGGGGCCCGGCATCAGCGGGAACACGCTGTCGTGGCCGCCGTTCCGCACGCATCCGCAGCCGTCGATCACGCAAGAGAAGCCGCACGACGGCCCGTCCCGCGGCAAGGAGGGGCCGGAGGGCACGGGCGGCGGCGCGCAGGGGCGTCCCGCCCAGCCGCCGCCGAACCCGCAGACCGGTGGCGGGCCGGGGCAGTCGCAGGAGGCGTCGCCGTCCCAGCCGCAGCCGACGAATCCGCCCGAGAAGCCCGGGGTCCTCGTGGTGAACCCGGAGAAGGTGGAGCTGTACGGGACGAAGACGGCGAAGGTCGACCTGGCGGCGGAGAGCGGTCCGGTGACGTGGACGGCGATGACGTCGTCCAACCAGCTGATCCTGTCCGATACGCAGGGCGGGATGCAGGAGGACGGCAGGATGCGGCTGACGCTCACCCTGCGGACGGCGCTGATCGGCCTGCCCGGCCAGGGGACGATCACGTTCACCGACTCCGAGGGCGCGTCGCATGAGGTGAAGGTGCTCTGGGGCGCGTCGATCCTGTGACGGCTCAGCCGTCCGCGGCGGGCCGCTCCCCCAGGTGGTCCCGGATCGTCTCCAGGTGCTCGCCGAGCGAGGCCTGGACGCGGGCCTCCATCGCCCGCGCGATGAACGGCTCGACGACCATCTTCACGAGGGGCCGCATCCGGCGCACCACGGCGGCGATCTCGCGGATCTCGTCGCCGTCCGGGACGGGCTGCTCCTTCAGCCGGTCGAACACGTGCTCCTCGACGAGGCCGACGAACCGGCCGGCGATGACGTCGCAGTCGTCGCGGATCTGCCCGGCGATGTCGAGGACGGCGCCGAGCGGGATGCCCGCGGCGACGAGCTCCGCGCCGACGTGCAGCAGCCGCGGGCTCGGCACCCGGAACGCCTCCCCGTCCGGTTCGATCAGGCCGAGCTCGACGGTGCGCTCGACCATCCGGGCGACCTCGTCCTCGTCCAGCCCGGTGCCGAACTTCTCGACGAGCTCCTCGTAGGTGGCGGTGCCGGGGATCTCGTCCGACCACGGGTCGGTGAGGACCTTCTCCAGCCCGAGGACGTCGCCGACGTCCTTGCCGGTCTCCCACGCGGACAGCAGGTCCTTGATGATCGCGAACGTGTAGCCGCGGCCGAGCAGGTTGCCGATCAGCCGGAGCCGCG
The DNA here is from genome assembly GCF_039871695.1 of Actinomadura sp. B10D3. Taxonomy (NCBI): domain Bacteria; kingdom Bacillati; phylum Actinomycetota; class Actinomycetes; order Streptosporangiales; family Thermomonosporaceae; genus Actinomadura; species Actinomadura sp. B10D3. Next base: position 28,303 of record NZ_JBDPLY010000047.1, on the reverse strand, counting down.
CCAGGTGCGAGTCGTCGTACAGGCCGACCCGGCCGGCGAGGCGGGGCGGCGGCAGCAGCCCGCGGTCCTGGTACGCGCGGATGTTGCGCACCGTGCTGCCGGCCAGCCGCGCCAGCTCGTCGATCCGGTACTCGCTCATGACAGGCGTGATCTTACCCCCGCACCATTGTGACATTGATCGATGGCACATAGGGTCGGCGCATGGCGGACGACATCGAGGAGACCCTCCTCGGCGGGCCCCTGCGCTACACGCGCACGGAGGTCGAGGACCTCTCGGGCGTCCCGGACGAGTACGCGCGCCGCATCTGGCAGGCGCTCGGATTCCCGGCGCCGCCCGACGACGAGGTGGCCTTCACCGACGGCGACGTGGCCGCGCTCCGCGAGATCCGCGACCTGCTCGGCCACGCGATGGTGAACGAGGACATGGTCCTGCAGCTCGCCCGCGCCGTCGGGCAGACGATGGGGCGGCTGGCGAGCTGGCTCGGCGACGTCTGGTTGCAGCGGCTCGGGGAGGAGCCGTCCGGCGAGCCGATCACGCCCGAGGTGGTCACCGCGGCGCTCGCCGCGACCGAGGAGCTGCGCCCGGCGTTCGAGCGGCTGCTGCTGCACGGCTGGCGCCGCCAGCTCACCGCCGCCGGGATGCGCGCCGCGGCGACGACGGCGTCCGCGCGGTCCGACCCCGCGGCGGGCATCGCGCAGCTCGCCGTCGGGTTCGCCGACGTGGTGTCGTTCACCCGGCTGAGCCGCCGCCTGAACGGGGAGGCGCTGGCCGCGTTCGTCGAGAGCTTCGAGGCGTCCGCCGCGGAGATCGTCGCCGACCAGGGCGGCCGGGTGGTGAAGACGCTCGGGGACGAGGTGCTGTTCGTCGCGTCCGACCCGTCCGCCGCCGCCGAGATCGGGCTGCGCATCGCGGAGCGGTTCGGCGAGCCCGACGGCCCGAAGGTGCGGGTGGGGCTCGCGTACGGCGAGGTCATCCAGCGGCTGGGCGACGTCTTCGGCACCCCGGTCAACCTGGCCGCCCGCCTGACCTCCACCGCCTACCCGGGAACGGTCCTGGCCGACTCCGGCCTTGTCTCGGCCCTGCCGTCCGGCGGGTATGACATCTCCGGTCTGCGCCCTCGTCCTCTCCAGGGGCTGGGCCGGGTCAAGCCGTACCTTCTGCGTCGCAACGGTGGATGAGGTCGCATGGACGAACCGCTGGTTCGCGGCGCGCGGCATCGACTGGATGCCGTTCGAGAACGATGACATCGTCATCGACCTCGTCTGCGGGCCGGGCGACGACGGCCACTGGCGCGGCTGGTTCATGGTCCGGGTGCGGGCGGACGCCCTGCGGCGGCTCGGGCTGCATCCCGACCAGCCGCTGTCGCGCCGGGTCGGCCCGTCCCCGCCCGGCTGGTGGCACGCCGCCGCGGAGCGGGCCTTCCGGGACGGGCGCCGCCGGGGCTAGGCGGCCGCGGTGGCCGCGTCGAGGTGCTCGGTCATGCGCTGCAGGGTGCCGCGCAGGTCGGCCAGCTCGGCCGGGCTGAGGCCGGTCGAGCCGAGCATCCGCCGCGGCACGTCCAGCGCCCGCGTCCGCAGGGCGGCGCCCTCGCCGGTGAGGTGCACCGAGACCGAGCGCTCGTCCTCCCGGCTCCGGCGGCGCTCCACCAGCCCGGCGGCCTCCAGCCGCTTGAGCAGCGGTGACAGGGTGCCGGAGTCGAGGCGGAGGCGCTCGCCCAGCCGCTTGACGGTGAGCCCGTCGGTCTCCCAGAGGACGAGCATCGCCAGGTACTGCGGGTAGGTGAGGCCCAGGTCGCGCAGGACGGTGCGGTAGAGCGCGTCGAACGCCCGCGACGTCGCGTGCAGCGCGAAGCAGACCTGCGCGTCCAGCTTCAGGTGGTCGTCGAGCGTTCCTGTCATGCCCCCAGTCTACGTTTGCGCCGATTGAGTTGCCCGCAATCGAAACCGGGCGGAATGCGGCCGATCTTGGACAGAGATCTACATGGCCGCCGGACGGCTCGTTAGGATCTCGCCATGGCCGCCGGCATCGACGACTCGGTTCCGCACTCCGCCCGCATCTGGAACCACTGGATCGGCGGCAAGGACAACTATCCGATCGACCGCGAGATGGGCGACCGGATCGCGGAGAGCTACCCGCAGATCAAGAAGCAGGCGATCGCCGACCGCGCGTTCATCGGCCGCGCCGTCCGGTACCTCGCGCAGGACGAGGGCGTCCGGGACTTCCTCGACATCGGCACGGGCCTGCCCACCGTCGCCGCGCCGGAGGCCGCCGGGACCAGGAGCCGCACGCCCTAGCGGCGACCGGCCGCTACAGCTCCGTGGAGATGTGCGGGGACAGCGCGCGGAGGAAGTCCGGGGCGTCGAAGATCGCGCCCGCGGAGGCGACGCCGGCGGTGCGGGTCCGCCCGGTGAGGACGCGGTCGACCGCTTCCACGGCGAGCGGGGCGGTGACGGCGTAGATGTCCTGCCCGCTCGCCATTGCGCGCCGCTCCTCGCCCCCCGACCGCAGGACGACGTCGACGAGGAAGGTCTGCGCGGACCGTCCCCGCTCGTCGACTGCGGTCGGCGCCGGCGTGTCCGGGGACGAGATGTCCCTGGCCGCCTCGACCACGGCTCGTCGGTCGCCAACGCGGTCGCCCGCCGCCTGGTCGTCCCGCCGCACCGGGCCGGCGGGCAGGCCCAGTTCGTCCCCACCCCGGTGCCCGCCCAGGACGACCACCCGCTCGCCGCCCTGCTCCCCTGGGTGATCGAGCGGCTGGACCAGCCGCTGACCGTGGAGGACCTCGCCCGCCAGGCACGGATGAGCTCCCGCCATCTGGGCCGCCATTTCAAGGCGGTGACCGGCACCACGCCGTTGCGATGGCTGCTGACCCAGCGGATCCGCCACGCCCAAGAACTACTGGAGAAGACCGACGACGGTATCGACGCCATCGCGGCGTCCACCGGCATGGGCACCGCCACGACACTGCGCCGCCACTTCAACCGGACGCTCGGCGTGCCTCCCGACACTTACCGCCGCACTTTCCGCACCCGGTCCGGCGCGCAGGGACCCACCGGACCTGCTTTGCCATAATGCTTGCATTTGGCAAAAGTCTCCGCGCAGATCGCTAAATAAAGTCACTCCGCAGCGACGAACACGTCTTGTAAATCCCGCTCTGACCAGCCTAAAGTCAAGGCATGGGACGGGTGTTCTCCACCGACCAGGTCCCGCCGCAGGAGCGACTCGCCTATTGGCACGAGGTCATCTGCAGAACCTTCATCCAGCTCGATGTCGCACAGGCCGGCGGCGGGGCGTTCCGTGGCCAGGTGCGCGACCATGACATCGGACCCGTCCAGGCGACCCGCATCCTCACCGACCCGATGACCGCCGAGCGCGGAAACCGGCACCTGCGGTCCCTGGAAGAGCCCGAGTGCCTGCTCGCCGTGCAGCTGCACGGCCGGACCATCGCGCAACAGGACGGCCGTCAGGCCATCCTCGCACCCGGCGACATGACCCTGTTCGACAGCACCCGCCCCTACCGGGTGGACTTCCAGGGGCGCCAGTTCGATCACCTGGTGCTGCAGTTCCCGCGCACGGCCCTCGAGGACCGGGGTATCGAGACGAGAGCGGTCACCATCCGGCGGATCGCGATGGATTCTGCGCTCGGCCGGCTGGTCACGCCGTTCCTCCTCAACGTCGTGCAGGTCGCGGACACCCTCGACCCGGAGACCGGGGACCGGCTCGCCGGCATGTCGCTCGACCTCATCGCGACCGCCCTCGCGTCCGTCTCCGGCGTGGAGCGGCCGCCCGCCTCCCCGGGAGAGGAACTGCTGCGCCGCGTCCGGCTCTACATCGGCCTGCACCTGTCCGATCCGCGGCTCGCACCGCCGAAGGTCGCCGCTGCCCACAACATCTCGCTGCGCCAGCTTCACCGGCTGTTCGCCCGCGAAGGCACCACCTTCGGCCGGTGGGTACGGGAGGAGCGGCTGAACCGATGTTGCGAGGATCTCGGCGACCCGCGGCTCGCCGGACTCCCCATCGCCGAGATCGGCGCGCGCTGGGGCTTCCCGGACGCGTCCTCCCTCAGCCGGTCGTTCCGCGCCCGGTACGGCGTCAGCCCCAGCGAATACCGCCGCGCCGCGGCCCTGGAACCGGTCCCGGACGCCGCCGGTGGTCCGGACCTGCGGGCCCATCGCCTCGCCGGCCCGGTGGCGGACGGCCCGGCGTCCCCCGTGAGGCCGGCGGGCCGCGGCGGACGGCCTGCCCTCGTTACAGGTGCTCGATGAACCATCGGGCGGCCACGGCGGCCGTCTGCCGCCGGACGTCGGCGTCCTCGTAGAGGGTCAGGTGCGTGGAGCGGGGCACGACGTGGAACTTCTTCCGCGGTCCGGGGATCTGCTCGAACGCGTCCGCGGCGAGGTCCCAGTGGGTGTGGTCGTCGCCCTCGGCGACGCACATGAGGGTGGGGGTGGCGACGAGCCGGGTGAGGAAGGGGCGGACGCTGTAGGCGAGGAGCATCTCGGTCGACCGGGCGGTAGCGCTCCCCTCGTACGCCGGGGCCTCCGACGCCCTGATGCGGGCGAACGTCCCGCGGCTGGCAGGGAAGGGGAAGGTGCCGACGGCGCCGAGCTCGACGGGCTGATGGTCGATGTAGGTGTGCTCGCCGGTCTGGAAGAGCGTGGTGCGCGCCTCCTCCAGGGCCCGCAGGAGGGCGCGGAAGCTCACCGTGCCATGGGAGAGGCGCAGGTTGTCCCAGCCGTCGATGACCGGGACCACCGAGCACACGGCACGGACGCGCGGGTCGATCGCGCCCAGGATGAGGACGTGGCCGCCGCTGTAGGAGATGCCCCAGGCCCCGATCCGGTCCCCGTCGATGGCGTCGTCGGCCTGGAGGTAGGAGACCGCGTTGCGGTAGTCCTCGATCTGCCGCCAGGGGTCGATGTGGCGCCGCGGCTCGCCCGTGCTGCCGCCGAAGTGGCGGTAGTCGATGACGAGGGCGGCCAGGCCCGCCTCCGCGAAGACCTCGGCGAACAGCGGCTGGGCCACCTCCTTGACGTAGCACCATCCGCCGGCGAGGACCACGGCGGGATGGGGGCCGGGGCCGTCCGGCAGGTAGAGCAGCCCGCTCAGGCGCTCGCCCTCGCTGGGGACGGTGACCTCCTGCGGCTCTGGCATTCCTTCTCCTCGATCGTCGGGGCGGACCATTCTTGATCTATGCGGTCATGTGTACGAATGATGAACATATCCCATGGCCGGCGACCGGGGCCGTCCGACGTCCTGCCGGGTCATGGCCGAGCCGCCGCACCCTTGACACGCGCGCGGCGGATTTTCATAATACGTACCTATGTTCACGAATCGCACAGAGGAGGCGACCATGAACGGCCCTCCGGTCCGGATCGGCCTGTGCGGGCTCGGCAGCATCGGCCGCGCGGCCGCCCGCCTGCTGCTGGAGCACCGAACAGGATTCGAGATCATCGGGGCGGCGACCAAGGAGCCCGAGGCCCTGGGCCGCCCGCTCCACGAGGTCGTCGGGTCCTCCGTCCCCGGCGGGCCCGCGGTCGTGGGCGACATGGAGGAGGTCCTGGCCGCGGCGCCGCAGGTGATGGTCTACGCGACGGGCTCCTTCCTGAAGGAGACCGAGGACGACATCGCCGACTGCGCGTGGGCGGGCGTCAACGTCGTCTCCCCCTGCGAGGAGCTGGCGTTCCCGTTCAACCGCTACGCCGAGGCGGCGGCGCGGATCGACGCCGCGGCGCGCAAGGGCGGCGCGTCCGTCCTCGGCACCGGGGTGAACCCGGGCTTCCTGTTCGACTCGCTGCTCGTGGCCGCGACCGGCGTGTCCTGGGACGTGCGCTCGATCCGCGGGCGGCGCGCCGTGGACGTGTCCGGCTTCGGGGAGAACATCCACCGCCGTCTGGGCATCGGCTACACCCCCGAGGAGTTCGACGAGGGCCACCGGACCGGCGCGATCGCCGGCCATGTCGGGTTCCCCGAGTCGATCGAGCTCGTCTGCGAGCGCCTCGGGCTGTGGCTGGACTCGCCGGTGTCGGAGGTGTTCGAGCCGTTCGTCGCCGCGACCCCCGCCCCGACCCGGTACGGGCACGTGGCCGCCGGGCGCACGGAGGGCTTCCTCCAGCGGGCCGTCGGGCACGTCGGCGGCGACGTCTTCATCGAGATCGAGCTGATCCTGCACCTGCGGCCGGAGGAGGCCGGGTTCGCGACCGTCGACGAGCTGACCATCGACGGGCAGCACACCGTGAACCTCACGCTGTCGCCCGGCATGGACGCCATTCCGGCCACCTCGGCGCAGCTGGTCAACAGCATCCCCGGGGTCCTGCACGCGGCGCCCGGCCTGCGGACCGTGAAGGATCTGCCGGTCGCCGCCGCCTGGCACGACCTGCAAAACCACCCGTTTCGGTGAAGTGAGCTTCCATGACCCAAATCGCGTCGCCCCCGCACCCCCCGGAAGGGTCCTTCAGCGGCCTTCCGATCGGTGAAGCGGACCTTCCCTCCGCCCATGAGCTCTACCGCGGCATGTCGATCGTGCGCGCCGTGGAGCTGGAGATCGAGAAGATGCACCGGCTCGGACGCATGTCGGGCTCGTTCCATTCCTCGCTGGGACAGGAGGCGGCGGCCGTCGGCGTCTGCTCGGCCCTGCGCGCCGGTGACATGGTCACCAGCACGCACCGCGGGCACGGGCACGCGCTCGCCAAGGGCGTGCCGATCGAGGGCGTCTTCGCCGAGCTGTTCGGCCGCTCGGCCGGGGTGAGCGGCGGACGCGGCGGCTCGATGCACCTGCACCACCGGGCCAGCGGGTTCCTCGGCGAGAACGCCATCGTCGCGGGCGGGCTGCCGTGGGCGGCCGGCGCGGCGTGGGCCCGCAGGCGCCGGGGCGGCGACGACATCGCGGTCGCGTTCATCGGCGACGGCGGCTTCGCGCAGGGCGTCACCCACGAGACGCTGCTGCTCGCGCGGTTCTGGAAGAGCCCGTGCCTGATCGTCTGCGAGAACAACGGGCTGGCCCACTCGATGCCGTCCGACCGCCTGTTCGGCGCCCCGGGGACCATCGCCCGCACCGTCGAGGGCGCCGGGATCACCTCGCGCTACGTCGACGGACGGGACGTGATCGCCGTCGCGCAGGCGGCCCGGGAGCTGGTCGCGCACGTGCGGGCGGGATCACCGGCCTTCCTGGAGTGCGGGGTGTTCCGCGTCCGGCCGCACAGCCTCTCCGATCCCGACTACCGGTACCGGCCCAAGTCGGCCGGCCGGGACTGGATGGCGCTCAACGACCCGATGGCCAACCTCCGGACGAGGCTGGAGCGCTTCGCCGGCAACCAGGTCGCGCGGATCGACGCTGAGGTGGCCGCGGACGTCGACGCGGCGCTGGCCCGCGCGGAGGCCGGGCCGCGGCCCCCCGTGACCGAGGCGAAGTCGTTCGTCTACACCTCCCCGGAGCTGCAGAACCATGCGTGAGGTCAAGTACGCCGAGGCGGTCCGCGCCGCCTTGGAGGCCGAGATGGAAGCCGACGAGAACGTCGTGATCATGGGGGAGGAGGTCGGGCCGCTGGGCGGGGTGTTCACCGTCACCCAGGGTCTGATCGACCGGTTCGGGGAGCACCGGGTGCTGGACTCGCCGATCTCCGAGGCGGGCGTGGTGGGCTTCGCGATCGGGGCGGCGGCCGAGGGCATGCGGCCGGTCGTCGAGATCATGTTCTCCGACTTCGTGCTGCTGGCGCTCGACCAGATCGTCAACCTCGGGGCGAAGATCCGCTACATGAGCAACGGGCAGTTCAGCGTGCCGCTGACCATCCGGATGCCGGGGGGCGGGGGGACCAACCACGGCCCGCAGCACTCGCAGAGCCTGGAAAGCCTGTTCGCGCACGTCCCGGGGCTGGTGGTGGCGATGCCCAGCAACCCGTCGGACGCCTACTGGATGCTCCGGGAGGCTATACGTTCCGACGATCCCGTGATTTTCTTGGAAAGCAAGAACCTGTATTTCCGCACGTCGGGGGACATCGACACCCGCACCGGGCCCGAGGGGTTCGCGGCGAGCGTCGTGCGGCCGGGGGACGACCTGACCGTCGTGACCGCCGGCCGGATGGTCGAACGCTGCGTGCAGGCGGCGGAGGAACTCGCCGCAGAGAACGTGGCGTGCGAGGTCATCGACCTGCGTTACCTGTGGCCCCTGGACACCGCGTCGGTCGAGGCGTCGCTACGGCGGACGGGGAAGCTCGCCGTGGTCCACGAGGCCGTCGAGTTCTGCGGCTGGGGCGGGGAGGTGGCCGCCTGGGCCGGCGAGCACTGCTTCGAGAGCCTGGACGGGCCGGTCGTCCGCGTCGGGGCCGAGCGCGTGCCCATCCCATTCGGCCACGCGCTGGAGGACGAGGTCGTGCCCACCACCGAACGCATCGTCGCCGAGCTGCGCAAGCTCGCCACCTACTGATCGTCGCCGCGGCGACCTATGAGCAGGAACGCACCATGAGGTTTGCAGTCGACACCGGTGGCACCTTCACCGACCTCGTCGTCGAGGACGAGGGCCACCTGAGCGTCCACAAGAGCTCGACCGTCCCGTCCGACCCGGTCCAGGGCATCCTCGACGCCTTCGACGTCGCCGCCGCCGAGCGGGGCTGCTCGCGGCGCGACCTGCTGGGCCGGGGGAGCATGCTCGTCCACGGCACGACCCGCGGGTTGAACGCCGTCCTGACGAAGAAGGTCGCGCGCACGGCGTTCCTCACCACCGAGGGCCATCCGGACGTCCTGCTCCTGCGCGAGGGCGGCAGGCACGACATCTTCGACCAGCGGCAGCCCTACCCCGAGCCCTACGTCCCGCGTTCCCTGACGTTCGAGGTGCCCGAACGCGTCGGCGCTCAGGGGGAGGTGGTCCGGGAGCTGGACGAGGCGGCGGTGGCCGCCCTCGCCGACCGGATGCGGCGGGAGGACGTCGAGGCGGTCGCCGTCTGCCTGCTGTGGTCGATCGTCAACCCGGTCCACGAGCTGCGCGTGGGCGAGCTGCTGGAGGAGCTGCTGCCGGGCGTGCCGGTGACGCTGTCGCACCAGGTGAACCCGTGCGTGCGCGAGTACCGCCGGGCGTCGGCGACCGCGATCGACGCCTCGCTGAAACCCCTCATGACCGCCTACATCAGCGGGCTGCAGGGCCGCCTGCGCGACGCGGGCTTCACCGGGCGGGTGCTCATGGTCACCTCCGCGGGCGGGGCGCTGGACGCCGACGACGTGGCCCGGGCGCCGATCCACTCGCTCAACTCCGGCCCCGCGATGGCGCCGGTGGCCGGGCGCTACTTCGCCGACCTGGACGCCGCGGCCCCGATGGCGATCGTCGCCGACACCGGCGGGACCAGCTACGACGTGAGCGTCGTCCGGAACGGCCGGATCCCGTGGACGCGCGAGTCCTGGATCGGCGAGCCGTTCCGCGGCCACATGACCGGCTTCCCGTCCGTCGACGTGCGCAGCGTCGGCGCGGGCGGCGGCAGCATCGCCTGGGTGGACGGGGGCGGGCTGCTGCACGTCGGCCCGCAGAGCGCCGGCGCCGTTCCCGGCCCGGTCTGCTACGGGCGGGGCGGTACCCGTCCCACGATGACCGACGCCTGCCTCGTCCTCGGCTACCTGGACCCCGGCTACTTCCTGGGCGGGCGCTCGGCGCTCGACCTGGACGCGGCGCGCGCGGCGATCAGGGAGCAGATCGCCGAGCCGCTCGGGCTGGACGTGCTGGAGGCGGCGGGCGCCGTCTACCGGCTCGCGACCGAGCGGATGGTCGGCGCCATCGAGGAGATCACCGGGCAGAAGGGCGTTGACCCGGCGCAGGCCGTCCTCGTCGGGGGCGGCGGGGCGGCCGGGTTCAACACCGTGGCGATCGCGCGCCGGCTCGGCTGCCGGGAGGTCATCGTCCCGGTCATGGGTCCGGCCCTCAGCGCGGCCGGGGCGCTGATCTCCGAGCTGTCGCGCGGCTTCGAGACGACCTTCCGCACCACCTCGGAGGCGTTCGACTTCGCCGGCGTCAACGCGGTCCTGGAGGACCTGGCGGCCGAGGCCCGCGACTTCGTCGACGGCCCCGGCGCGGGGGCGGTCGAGACGTCCGTCGAGTTCTCCGTCGAGGCGCGGTACCCGAGCCAGGTCTGGGAGCTGGAAGTGCAGCTCGGCGAGCAGGGCTCCCTGGACGGCGAAGGGCTCGAACGGCTGAAGAAGGCCTTCCACGAAGTCCACCGGGACGCCTTCGCGGTCGACGACCCCGGCTCGCCGATCGAGTTCGAGAGCTGGCACGCCAAGGCGCGCTGCCGCATCACCGATCCCGTCCTGCCCGAGGCCGTGACGAACGACGGCGTGCGACGGGAGCGCGACGTCTACCTGCCCGGCACCGGGCTGGTCCGGGCGGACGTCTGGCGGCTGGACGCGGTCCCCGTCGGCGCGGAGTTGCGAGGGCCGGCGGTCGTCGAGTCGGCGACCACCACGATCGTCATCGACGACGGCGCCGCGTTCACCCGCCGCGGCAGCGGAACGATCCATGTCGTACCCGGGGCGCCCGCCGCCCCGGCCGAGCGAGGGGGGAAGTGACGATGGACGGCGTCCGCATGGCGGTGATCAGCAACCGCCTGAACGTGGTCGTGGAAGGCATGATGAACACCGTCTTCCGCTCCAGCCGGTCGGGGGTCCTCAACAGCGCGCACGACTTCTCCTGCTGCATCGTGAGCGCCGACCACGAGCTGGTGATGGGCGCCGAGAGCCTGCCCATCCACATGATGAGCGGGCCCGACCTGATCTCGAAGGCCGTCCTGCACTTCCACCCCGAGATGCGGCGCGGCGACGCGTACCTGCACAACTCGCCGTACAACGGCAACTCGCACGCCGCCGACCACGCGATGCTGGTGCCGGTCGTCGACGACGACGGCGTCCACCGGTTCTCCGTCCTCGCCAAGGCCCACCAGGCCGACTGCGGCAACTCCCAGCCGACGACCTACATGGCCGGCGCCCGGGACGTCTACGAGGAGGGCACCCTCCTGTTCGACGCCTGCCGCGTCCAGACCGACTACCAGGACAACGACGACATCCTGCGCATGCTGCGGCTGCGGGTCCGGGTGCCCGAGCAGTGGTGGGGCGACTACCTCGCGCTCCTCGGCGCGGTGCGCCTGGGCGAGCGCCGGATCACGGAGCTGGGCGAGGAGCTCGGCTGGGACGTCCTCCAGGAGTTCGTGGACGAGTGGCTGGCCTACAGCGAGGGCCGCATGCGGGCGGCCATCGCCGGGCTGCCCGCCGGACGGCTCACCCTGACCACCCGGCACGACCCCTTCCCCGGGATCCCCGAGGGCGTCGACATCAAGATCGACATCGACGTGCGGCCGGAGGAGCAGGAGATCGCCATCGATCTCACCGACAACGTCGACTGCCTGCCGAACGGCCTGAACCTCACCGAGTCGACCGCCGCCACGGCGGCCCTGATCGGCGTCTTCAACTCCATCGGCGAGGACGTCCCGCCGAACGCCGGGAGCCTGCGCCGTGTCAGCGTCGAACTGCGGGACGGGTGCGCGGTGGGCATCCCGGCCCACCCGCACAGCTGCTCGGCGGCGACCACCAATCTGGCCGACCGGGTCACCAACGCGGTGCAGCGCGGCATGGCGGAGCTGGCCGAGGGCATCGGGCTCGCCGAGTGCGGGGCCGTCATCCCCGCGGCGGCGGCGGTGGTGTCCGGCACCGACCCGAGGGCGGGCGGCAGGCCGTTCGTCAACCAGATCTTCCTCGCCGTCACCGGCGGGGCCGCCACGCCGTGGACCGACGCCTGGCTGACGATCTTCCATGTGGGCTGCGCCGGAATGCTCCGCCGCGACAGCGTGGAGATCGCCGAGATGACGCACCCGATCCGTGTGGAGCGGCAGCGGCTCGTCCCGGACACCGAGGGCGCGGGCCGGTTCCGCGGTGCGCCGTCGGCGGCGGTCGAGTACGGGCCGGTCGGCACGTCGATGACGGTGGCCTACGGGTCCGACGGCGCGGTCCACCCCGCGCTCGGCGTGCGCGGCGGGCTCGCGGGCGGCCTCACCCGGCACGAGCGCCGCGACCGGTCGGGCCGGCTGACCGTCCTGCCGTCCCAGGGCCTGGTCGAGCTGGCGGACGGCGAGCGCATCGTGTCGATCACCGCGGGAGGCGGGGGGTACGGGCCGCCCGCGGACCGGGAACCGGAACGGGTCCGCGACGACGTGCGGGAGGGGTGGATCAGCGCCGGGCGCGCCCGCGACGTCTACGGCGTCGCGCTGCGCGCGGACCTGTCGATCGACGAGGCGGAGACCGCGCGGCTGCGCGCGGGCTCCGCGTCCTAGCCGCCGAGGCCCGTCTTGAGAGAGGACTCCGACATGGCGGTCCCCGTCACCATGCCGCAACTGGGCGAGAGCGTCACCGAGGGCACCGTCACCCGCTGGTTGAAGCAGGTGGGCGAGCATGTCGAGGCCGACGAGCCGCTGCTGGAGGTGTCGACGGACAAGGTCGACACCGAGATCCCCGCGCCCGTGTCGGGGGTCCTGCGGTCGATCAGCGTCCAGGAGGACGAGACGGTCGCCACCGGCACCGAGCTCGCCCGGATCGGCGCCGCCGAGCGCGTGCCGGAACCCGCCGCGGCGACGGTTCCCGGCCCGCCGCCCGCGTCGCCCGCGGCCGGACCCGCCCCGGCATCGGCCGCCCCGCCCGTTCCCGCCGGGACGCCCCCGGCTGCGCCGGCCTCGCATCGGACCGGCGCCCCCGGGAGGCGGCGGACCGGCGGCGGTCACATCACGCCGTTCGTCCGGCGCCTCGCCTTCGAGCACGGCGTGGACCTGGCGTCGGTGCGACCCGCCAAGCCCGGCGACCGCATCAGGAGGCAGGACGTACTGGCGGCCCGGAAGAGCCGGGACGAGGCCGTCCCGGCGAGTCCGGCCGGGCCGGTCGCCGGGCGGGGCCCGGAGGCGGAGGGAGGTGTCCGGGGGACGACCGGGGTGATGGATCCCGCGCGGCGGGCGCTCGCCGCGCGCCTGAAGGAGTCGCTGCGCACCAGCGCTCACCTGACCACCGTCGTCGAGGCCGACGTCACGAAGATCGTCGAATGGTGCGCGTCCGCCGGGGAGAGGTTCCGGGCGCGCGAGGGCATCGAGCTGACGCCGCGGCCCTTCCTCGCGCTGGCCGCGCTCGCGGCCCTCGCGGAGTCACCGGAGATCAACTGCCGGGTCGACCCGGAGGCAGGGGTGATCGTCCATCCGGACGGTCGGCATCTCGCGGTCACGGTGGACGTTCCCGGCGGCACGGTGAAGCCGGTCATCCGGGACGCCGCGAGCCTCAACCTGGCCGGGCTGGCGCATGCGCTGGCGGACCTGTCGGAGCGGGCGCGGGCCGGCCGCCTCGATCCCGCGGAACTGACCGGCGGCACGTTCACCCTGGCGGACACGGGCGCGGCGGGAGCGCTGTTCGCCACCGCGGTCATCGACCAGCCGCAGGTCGCGGTGCTGTGCACCGGAGCCATCGGCAGGCGGCCCGTCGTCGTCCGGACCCCGGCGCTGGGCGAGGTCGTGGCCGTCCGGTCGATGGTCCATCTCGCCCTGACCTACGACCACCGGGTCATCGACGGCGCCGACGCGGCGCGCTTCCTCGAACGGGTGAGGAAGCGCCTGGAGACCGGCGACCTTCCGGTCGGCCCGGGACTCTGACGACCCGCGGATCCCCGGCCGGCGCAGTCCGGGGACCCGCGGGGCCAGGCGGGCCGCTTCCCGCCCGCCCGGCCACAACGTTCGCATGGCACACATGCCATTCACATCGCGCAGTACGCGCTCCACATCCTCGCGGACCAGGAGTTTCGCATGAAGTTCGGTCTTGCCGTCTTTGCCACGGACCAGGGCATGGGCCCGGCCGACCTCGCCCGCATGGCCGAGAAGGGCGGTTTCGAGTCGCTCTTCTTCCCCGAGCACACCCATATGCCCGTCGAGCGCACCGCGCATTTCAAGCCGGAGGGCGGCGACGTTCCCCCCGAGTACTCGCGGACGCTCGACCCGTTCCTCGCGCTCACGGCGGCGGCGTGCGCGACCCGCACGCTGAACCTGGGCACGGGCATCTGCCTGGTCTCCCAGCGGGACCCCATCACCACGGCGAAGGAGGCCGCCACGCTGGACCACCTGTCCGGCGGACGTTTCCTCTTCGGCGTGGCGGCGGGGTGGAACCGCGAGGAGCTGCTGAACCACGGCACCGATCCCCGGCGCCGGCTGGCGGTGCTCGCGGACCGCGTCCGGGCCATGCGGGCGATCTGGACGCAGGAGGTGGCGTCCTACGAGGGCCCGTACATCTCGTTCGACCGCATCCAGTCGTGGCCCAAGCCCGTCCAGGAGCCGCTTCCCATCCTCATCGGCGGAAACGGTCCCACCGTCGTGGACCGGATCTTGGCGTACGGGACCGAATGGCTGCCCGAACCCGCTCCCGACCTGCTCGACCGCATCGCCGAGTACCGGAAGAGGGCACGGGAGGCGGGCTGGGCGGGCGCGCCGGTCACCGTGTACGGCGCGGACCCGGCGGACGTCCCCCGGTACGCCGAGGCCGGCGTGCACCGGTGCGTCTTCTGGCTGCCTCCCGGCGATGCCGAGGCGGCCCGCCGGCGGGTGGACGAGCTGCGGGACGCCCTCGGCCTGGCGGGGCGAGACCCGGCCGCCGACCCTGGGAGGTGCTGATCATGTGAACGGACGTTCTTTTAATGAACATGACAGCCACACCGACGTAACACAAAATCCCTCCCTCCTTCTCCTTGCCTGCGTTAATACTGCGGCATTCGAATCTTGACCTGCAAAAACACGTGCGTTAGTGTGCTTTCACGAAGCGAACGACTGCACGTATACCGATCAAACCTTGGAGGCGGTATGTCGTTCCCCCACATGATGAGGCGCCGGTGGCCCGTGCTGGTCGCCGCCGGCCTGACAGTGTCCGCGGCGGCCGCGTGCGCAGGCGGCGCCACGTCGGCGTCCGGCGGACGCGAGGGCTCCCTCGCCTGCCGGGACGGCCGGATCCTCATCGGCATCGCCAAGGCCGACAGCGGCTTCGCCTCCTTCTTCGACGTCGCCGGCAAGCGCGGGCTGCAGGTCGCGATCGAGGAGATCAACGCGCAGGGCGGCATCAAGGGCTGCCCCATCAAGACCGTCACCGGCGACACCAAGTCCGATCCCGCGGTCGCCGCCCAGGTGGCGCGCTCGCTCATCGGCAAGGGCGCCCAGATCCTCGTCGTCGCCGACGACTTCGACACCGGCGTCGCCGCGGCCCGGATCGGGCAGCGGCAGGGGGTGCTGACCCTGTCGCTGGCGGCCTCCTCGACCGTCTTCGGCAAGGCCGTCGGCGACCGCTTCTTCAGCGGCGGCATCACCACCACCGAGCTCGGCCTCGCGCAGGCCAGGTACGCGCTCGACCGCAGGTGGCGCACGACCTTCCAGGTCCTCGACCCCGGCCTCGCCTACTTCACCGAACAGGACACCGCCTACCGGAAGCTGTACGAGCCCGGCGGCGGCGCCGTGGCGGGCGTGGACCGGGTCGACTCGCTGGCCGGCCAGTCCGACTTCAGCTCCACCATCTCCAAGATCAAGGCCGCGAAGCCCGACGTGATCCAGGCCCTGGCCGTCTTCCCCGCGGTCGGCACCTTTGTCAAGCAGCTGCGCGCCGCCGGGGTCGACACCCCGGTGGTCGGCAACATCACGCTGCAGACCCGCGAACTGCCGAAGCTCGTCGGGACGAAGCGTTCGAACGCGATCGCCTTCGCGGCACAGGTCGCCTTCGACGGCGCGGGCGTCGACCCCGCCATCGCGGCGTTCACCGCGAAGTACGAGAAGACCTTCGGGCACTTCCCCGAGCAGGCCAACGCACCGGGCGCCTACCAGACCTTCATGGCGGTGAACCAGGCTCTGCAGCGCAAGGACGTCACCGACGCCGCCTCGGCCGCGAACGCGATCCGGGCGCAGCGCGGCCTGAAGGTCCCGGGCGGCACCCTGGCCCACTGGAAGGACGGGTACGCCGTCTGGAGCACGACCGTCGTCGGGGTGGAGAACGGCAAGTTCAAGGTCGTCGCCGACTACGACCCGACCACGCTGCGGAACGGGGCGTCGTGAGCGCTTCACCCGTGCCGGGTCCGCGCGTCCGGGGGACCGCCCCGGACGCGGACCCGCCGCTGCTCCGCGTGACGGGCGCGGTCAAGCGGTTCGCCGGCGTCACCGCGCTGGCCGGGGCGGACCTGACCCTGGCCGCGGGCGAGGTGCTGGGGCTCATCGGGCCGAACGGCTCGGGCAAGACCACGCTCGTCAACTGCATCTCAGGCGCGCTGCGCGTCGACGGCGGCGACATCCGGCTCCAGGGCCGCGACATCACCCGCGCCTCCCGGGCCCGGCGGGCCCGCGGGGGCATCGCCAGGACCTTCCAGAACCTCAAGCTCTTCGGCGACCTGACGGTCCGCGAGAACGTGACGGTCGGCGGCAACGCGTCCGCCCGGACGTCCCGGGACGAGGTCGAGCGGCTGCTCGCGGGCCTGCACCTGGACGGCGTCGCCCGCGAGGTCGTCTCCGACCTGCCGTACGGGACGCAGCGTCGCGTGGAGATCGCGCGGGCCCTCGCCGGAGACCCCCGCGTGCTGCTCCTGGACGAACCGGCCGCCGGCCTGAACGACGGCGAGACCGGCGAGTTGCGCGACCAGCTCCGTCGGATCCGGGACGAGCGCGGCTGCGGGATCGTCGTCATCGACCACGATATGAACCTCGTGCTCAGCATCAGCGACCGGGTGCAGGTCCTGGACGAGGGGCGGGTCATCTACGAGGGCCCGCCGCAGGAGGCGTTCGAGCAGCCCCACGTCGTCGAGGCGTATCTGGGGGCGTCATGACCGCGGAACCGCTGCTGCGGGTCACGGACCTGGTGGTCGGCTACGGGGCGACCAGGGTGCTCAAGGGCGTCTCCCTCGACGTCCGGCGCGGCGAGGCGGTGGCCGTCCTCGGCGCGAACGGCGCGGGCAAGTCGACCCTGATGAAGGTGATCTCCGGGCTGGTCGCCCCGTGGGAGGGAGCCGTCCGGTTCGACGGCGCCGACGTGACGGGCATGCCCGCCGAGGAGCGCGCCGGGCTCGGCATCGCGCTCGTCCCCGAGGGCCGCGGCATCTTCGCCACGCTCTCGATCGAGGAGAACCTGCTGATCGGCGCGACCAGCCTGCGGGGGCGCATGTCGCGGGCGCGGCTGCGGCGGCACCACGCGGAGGTGCTCGACCGCGTGTACGGGACGTTCCCGGTGCTGGCCAAGCGGCGGGCGGACCGGGGCTGCAACCTGTCCGGCGGCCAGCAGCAGATGCTGGCCATCGGCCGGGCCCTGATGGCCGACCCGAAGCTGCTCGTGCTGGACGAGCCGTGCCTCGGCCTGGCCCCGAAGATGGGAAACGAGGTCTATGCCGTGCTGCGCACGCTTCGCGAGCAGGGCCAGAGCCTGATCGTGGTGGAGGAGTCGTCCCGGCGGGCGCTCGACTTCGTCGACCGCGCCTGCTGCTTGAAGCTGGGCGAGAAGGTGCTGGACGGCGACGCCGCGGAGATGAGGGCCGACGAACTGCTCATCGAGGCGTACTTCGGGCTCAAGGGGGCGGAGTCGCCGTGACCGCGTTCGTCCAGCACCTGCTCGACGCCCTCAGCGTCGGATCCACCTACGCCCTGCTGGCCCTCGGCCTGACGCTGGTGTTCAGCGTCATGAACCTGATCAATTTCGCCTACGGGCTGCTGCTGGTCTGGGGCGGCTACGGCGCCTGCGTCCTGGTGGACGCCGGAGTGCCGTTCGCCCTGGTCGTGCCGTTGTGCATCCTGTTCGTCACGGTCCTGTCCATGGCGATGGGGCGCGTCGCCTTCCGGCCCTTCATCGGTGCGCCGCCGATCACGCTGCTCATCACCTCGTTCGGGGTGCTCCTCGTCGTCCAGTACATCGCGATCCTCGTGTTCGGGGAGAAGCCGCGGGTCCTGGACGTGCCGGGCTTCCTCACCGGGGTTGTCGCGACCGGCGGCCTGCGGATCCCGGTGTTGCAGGTGGTCACGATCGCCAGCGGCGCGCTCGTCGTCGCGGCGTTCTACGCCTTGCTGAACAGGACGGCGTTCGGCGCGCAGCTGCGGGCCGCCGCGGAGCTGCCGCAGACCGCGCGGCTGATGGGCATCCGGCCCGACCGCGTCCTGATGATCGCGTTCGCGGTGAGCGGGGCGATCGCCGGCGTGGTGGGCCTGCTGTGGTTCGCCAAGGTCGGCGCGGTCACCCCGCGGTCGGACCTGGAGCCCACCCTGAAGGCGTTCACCGCGATCGTCCTCGGCGGGCTCGGCCGGATCTCCGGCGCGATGCTCGGGGGCCTCGCCCTCGGCGCGATCGAGGTCGCGATGAACATCGTCCTGCCCGCCGGGGCGATCACCTACGCGCAGGCGATCGTGTTCGCGATCGTCATCGCCCTGCTGGTCCTGCGGCCCGGAGGGCTCAGCGGCGCCAGAACGGAGGCCACCTGATGTTCAGGCTCGCACTGCGCGCGGACAGGCTGCCGGGCCCCGCCGGCCGGCTCGGAGCGCTCGCGGGGGCGGTGCTCGCCGCCGGAGCGGTGACGCTGCTCGGCGCCCTGCTGTTCCTGGCGCCGACGATGCGGGAGATCGTCCTGCTCTTCGGGATCAACGCCATCCTGGTGGTCGGCTTCCAGGTGTTCGTCGGCAACACCGGCATCGTCTCCTTCGGCCACGTCGCGTTCATGGCCGTCGGGGCGTACGCGGGCGGCGTCGCGGCCATCCCGATGTTCGACAAGGAGCTGGTCCTGCCCGACCTGCCGGGACCGCTCGCGTCCGTCGAGGTCGGGTTCGTGCCCGCCCTGCTGATCGGCGGCGCGGCGGCCGCGCTGGTCGCGCTGCTCACCGGGCCGGCCCTCATGCGCCTGTCGGGGGCGGCCGCGTCCATCGCCACCCTCGGGCTGCTGATCATCGTCACGAACGTGCTCGCCCAGGCGACCCCGTTCACGCGGGGCCCGCAGTCGCTCTTCGGCGTCCCGGAGAACACCACGTTCACGGGCGTGTTCGCGACCCTCGCCGTGGCGGTGGCCCTGAGCGCGCTGTTCAAGTGGTCGGGCGCCGGGCTGCGGGCGCGCGCCGTCCGCGACCAGCCCACGGCGGCCGAGTCGGCCGGGGTGTCGGTGCTGCGCTCCCGGCTGTGGGCGTTCGCGCTGTCGGCCTTCGTCACCGGTGTGGCGGGGGCCCTGTACGCCCAGCTCCTCACCGCGTTCTCCCCCGCGTCGTTCTACATCGCGCAGCTCGTCCTGGTGATCGCCATGGCGATCGTCGGCGGGATCGGCGGGATCAGCGGAGCCCTGCTGGGCGCCGCGGTCATCACCGTGCTCAACGAGCTGCTGCGCCGGGTCGAGACCGGGGTGTCGGTCGCCGGAACCGAGATCCACGCCCCGACGGGGATCTCTTCGGCGGTTCTCGGCGTCGCCCTGATCGTCATGCTGCGATGGCGCCCGCACGGGCTGCTCGGTTCGGCGGAGCTCCAGTTCGAGGGCCGGGCCGCGGCCCGCACGGAGCCGGAGGAGGCGCGACCGGCGCCCGAGGAGGCGCCGGAGACGGTCGGGCGGACGACCGGCGCGTCCCGAGCCGACGACGGCTGACCTTCGCCCCTCGTCACGAGATCCGGCCGGTGTCCCTGACACCGGCCGCGTCCCTTTCCGCGACCGTGGGTTCAGAGGTCGAGGACGATCTCCGGTGTGGCCGCCCGCGACACGCAGGGGTGGATGCGGTCCATGGCGTCCGGCGGCAGGAGCGCGTCGCGGTGCTGCGGGACGCCCGAGAGCACCTTCACCGAGCACGAACCGCAGGTGCCGCGCAGGCAGGCGCCGGGGACCGGCACCTTCGCACGCCGCAGCGCGGTCATCAGGCTGACGTCGGCGCCGACCTGGACCCGCGTGCCCGTCCGGGCGCACACGGCGGTGAACGGTTCGGCGGGCCCGTGGTCCACGGGGGCGGGCACGAACCGTTCGACCCTGAGCGCCCCGGCCGGCCGGTCGGCCATGGCCTTCTGCACGGCGTCGACGAAGCTCGGGGGACCGCAGCAGTAGACGCCCGTCCCCGCCTCGCCCGGTCCGAGGTAGGCGGAGAGGTCGAGACGCCCCTCGGTGGCGGTGGCGCGCATCGTCACGTCACCGCCGAGCGCGGCCAGCTCGTCGCGGAACGCCGCGTCCTCGTGGTGCCGGACGCTGTAGGCGAGCTTCCACGGGACGCCCGCACGGGCGGCGCGCACGGCCATCGGCAGGATCGGCGTGATCCCGATTCCCCCCGCCAGAAAGACGTAGCGTTCGGCGGGCTCCAGAGCGAAGTGGTTGCGCGGCTCCCAGACGCGCACCCGCTTGCCGGGGCGCAGAAACGAGTGCACGTACGCCGAGGCTCCGCGGGACAGGGGCTCCCGGAGGACGGCGATGCGGTAGCGGCTTCCGTCGTCCGGGTCGCCGCACAGCGAGTACTGGCGCAGATGCCGGGTGACGAGCTGGACGTCGATGTGCGCTCCCGGCTCCCACGCGGGAAGCGGTTCGCCCGCCGGGTCGGCGAGGTCCAGAGCCACGATGTCGCGGGCCTGCCGCTCGGTCTCCACCACGGTGAGGAGGCGGCCGCCTTCACGGAGCATCATCTCAGTAGAGCTCCTGGTAGCCGGCCTCGAACAGGCCGTCCAGGCGTGCCGCGTCCAGGCCGTCGCCACCGGTCGCGCCCGCCGCCTTCGCCGCGTCCGCCCAGAAGGTTCCGGGGGACGGGATCTCGGCGGCCAGGTCCTTCATGTCCGGCTCCCAGAACCTGGACCTCAGGAGCGCCCGGCCGCAGTGCAGGTACGCCTCGTCCACCTCGACGACGGTGACCATCTGCGGGCGCACCCCGTCCTGTTCGAGCATCGTCCGCAGGTCGTCATCGTCGGTGATGTAGGCGCGCCCGTTCACGCGCAGCGTCTCCACCGCGCCGGGGACGAAGAACAGCAGCCCGAGGTGCGGATTCTCGATGATGTTTCCGAAGGAGTCGCCGAGTTTGTTGCCGAGCCGGTCGGGGACGGCGATGGTGTTCTCGTCCAGGACCCGCACGAATCCCGGGTAGTCGCCGCGCGGCGAGCAGTCCGCCGCACCGGCGGCGTTCGACGTGGCCAGGCAGCAGAATGGCGCATGGGCGATGAAGGCGCGGCAATTGTGGTCGAGATGGTCCAGGATTTTCAGCCGCGTCTCCGGGTCGGGCTCGCCGAGCAGGTCGCGCGCCTCCGCGCCGCCGAGCCGTCGGAAGCGTGTCGCCCACGCCGCCGGGACCCCGTCGCGGACCGGGTCCGCGGACCCGCGAGACGCCGGACGAGACTGCTCATATTCCGACGCATCGTTCATATGATGAGCATACCGTCCTCAGGTCTGCCGGTGAAGATGCGTCCGGGCTGGATCGTCCGCGCTGCCTCACCCGTCGTCCCAGGGGCCCGCGAAGTCCCGTGAGGCCGGTGTATTCCCATGTAGATCGTGGTTCCGGGCTGCGGGGCGGCGGCCCGGGACGCCCGGGGGCGGTCACCGAGATGAAGTGGTCGCTGACGTGCGATAGCATCGATGTCGTGGCTCGCAAATCGAACTCCCATTCGCTTGATGATGGGGATGTCGGCAAGAAGGACGGCATCCAGTCCGTCTCGCGCGCCCTCGGGATCCTGGAGCTGTTCGACGAGAGGCGTCCCGCGCTCACGACGAGCGACATCGCGACGCTCACCGGCCTCAACCGCGCCACGGCGTACCGTTTCTGCCGGACGCTGCTGAACCTCGGTTATCTCGAAGAGACCAGCTCCAGGACATTCCGCCCTGGACTCAAGGCGATCTCTCTTGCGCGCGCCGCGCTGAGCAGCCGGGAGCTGCCGGAAATGGCGCGGCCCTATCTCCAGAGGCTTCGCGAGAGCACCGGCGAAACGGTCAACATGGCGCTGCTGAACGGCGCCGAGGTGGTCTATGTGGCGCGCCTGCTCAATGACGACCTGCTCGCCTTGCGGCTCTTCGTCGGCAGCCGCCTGCCCGTCCACGCCACCTCCCTCGGCCGCGCGATCCTGGCGTTCCTGCCCCGCGAGGAGATCGAGGCGATCATCGGCGACCGCGAGCTGGAGGCCGTCACCCAGTACACGATCACCGACCACGACAAGCTCGTGCGCGAGCTCGACCTCATCCGCAGCCGCGGGTACTCGCTCAACGACGAGGAGATGGTCCTCGGCATCCGCGGGGTCGGCGCCCCGGTCTTCAACGCCGCGGGCCGCCCCATCGCCGCGATCAACGTCTCCATCGCCCGCCCGCTGGACAAAACGGAGCTGCGGGACGTGATCGCCCCCCAGGTCGTCGAGACCGCCCGCGCGATCAGCACCCTCGTCACCGAACTGGCCATCGACTTCTACCACCGCTGACGCGCCCCGGACGCCCGGCCCGGAGCCTCCGCACCGTGGCACCGCCGCCACAATGTGGACGCATGTGCACTATGCGAGCCGAGAGTCGACCCTGGATCATCCGGCGTACTCGAACCACACCGTCGAACCCGTCGGGCCCGGGATGACGCCCCAGCGGGCCGCGAGGGCGTCGACGACCATCAGCCCGCGCCCGTGCTCGGCGGAGGGGTCGTCCATCACATGCGGCGCACTGCCCGCATCGCCGTCGTCGGTGACCTCGACCCGGACGCGGTCGCCGTTCACGCCGATGGCGACGGTGACCTGACCGCCGTCTCCGCTGGCCGAATGGCACACGGCGTTGGCGACCAGCTCGCTGACGCACAGCTCCACCGTGTCGGCCGACGCGTTCGTTCCGAGGACCTCGCGGACGAACGCGCGTGCACGCCCCGCCGAGCGGCTGACACCGGGGAAGGTGGCCACCCCGGACAGCCCGCGGCAGATCGCGTCCGCCTCGCGGCGGCCGGGCGTTGCGGCGTCCCGAACGCTCCGGTGCTGTTCTAGGCCGATCTTGTGCGCCGTCTCCACGGCCCCGTGCACCGGGAGCCCGATGGGCGGGGCGGCATGCTCGTTCGCTGACATATCTATCACTCGCAGAGACACCGTTCGTTGGCTGTTGCGGCAGGTATGTCCAACGCTACGGAGCAGGCACGACATGGGAAGCCCTTTGCGCGGTGTGTCAACCGGTCTGGCACGTGGTGCCAACCCCGGGCTTGGCTAGGCTGGTCCCGCTTCGGTTCCAGAGGACGGTGGCGTGATGCGGGACATCGACGTTGCCCGCTGGCGGTTGCGCAGCCAGCATCTGGTCAGGCCCCATGCCGGGTCGGCCGGTGAGGTGGTGGGCTCGCTGCTGGCCGTCCAGGCGGAGAACCCCGGTCAGGCGGCGTGGGCGGTGGCCTCGCGCACGCGGAACCCCGACGAGGCCGATCTGGCGGCCCTCCTCGCGTCCGGTGCCGTCGTCCGCACGCACGTGCTGCGCCCGACCTGGCACTTCGCGCGGGCCGAGGACATCGGCTGGCTGCTCGACCTGACCGGCCCTCGCGTACGCCGGCTCACCGGCCAGCAGTTGCGCAACGCGCACGGTCTCGACGAAGGTTCCATCGACCGGGCTATCGCCGCCGTCCTGGAGGCCCTGGAGAGCCGGGGGCAGCTCACCCGCGCGCAACTGGCCGAAGAGCTGCGCGAGCGCGGTGTCACGAGCGACGGGCAGATGCTGATGATCCTGCTCGCCCACGCCGAGCTGGACGGGCTGATCTGCAGCGGACGGGTCGCCGGTGGCGAGCACACCTACGCGCTCATGGCCGAGCGCGTCCCCGCACCGCGGCGGCTCTCCCGGACCGAGGCCCTGGCCGAGCTCGCGCTGCGCTACTACACCGGGCACGGCCCCGCGACCGAACGCGATCTCGCCTACTGGGCGACGCTCACCCTCACCGACGTGCGCACCGGCCTGCACGAGGTGCGTGATCGGCTGGACTCGTTCGAGCACGACGGGCGCACCTTCTGGCACGCCCCAGGCGAACCTCCCGGCGGGCCGCAGGAGCCCGCGGGCCATCTCCTGCAGATCCTCGACGAGACCTACCGCGGCTACCAGGACTCCCGCTGGGTGCTGGACGCCGCCGGGGACGTCCCGCGCTCCCGGGAGGCCACGACCGGAATGGCGCTGGTCGACGGGCAGCTCGTCGCGCCCATGCGGCGCACCATCGGCCGCGACCGCGTGCGGTTCGACCTGCGGCCCTACCGGGCCCTGACGCCTCCGCAGATCGAAGCCCTCGACCAGGCCGCCGGACGGTACGGCGAATACCTCCGGCTCAAGGCCGAACTCACCCTTCCCTGACCGCCGTCCGGTGCAGCGGATCACCCGAGTGATGAGTTCTCGGGCCCGCACCCGTCACACATACGACGGACACGACGAGTGGGAAGGATACGTGATGGGTGCGGACAGGCAGATGGAGGAGCTGGGCGTCAGCGGTCTGGCCGAGGTCGACGAGCCGGCGTTCACGGGGCTGGCGGAGCGGCACCGTCGGGAGCTGCACGTGCACTGCTACCGGATGCTCGGATCATTCGAGGACGCCGAGGACACCGTCCAGGAGACGTTCCTGCGCGCCTGGCGGCGGCGGGAGACCTTCGAGGGGCGGTCGACGTTCCGCGCCTGGCTGTACCGGATCGCCACCAACGCCTGCCTGGACCTGCTCGCCAAGCGCCGCCCGGACCCCGCGACCGGCGGCGAGGTGCTGTGGCTCCAGCCCTACCCGGACCGGCTGCTCGACGAGCTGCCCGCGGGCGGCGCGGACGAGCCGGAGGCGGTCGCCGTCGCGCGGGAGACGATCGAGCTCGCGTACCTGGTCGCGGTCCAGCACCTCGCCCCGCGCCCGCGGGCCGTGCTGATCCTGCGGGACGTGCTCGGCTGGCCGGCCAAGGACGTCGCGGAACTCCTCGGCGACTCCGTCAACTCGGTGAACAGCGCGCTGCAGCGGGCCCGCGCCGGGATGCGGGAGCACCTGCCCGCCGAGCGGCAGGACTGGACCGGCGGCGAGGAGGACGCCGGGACGCGCGAGGTGGTGCGCCGCTACACCGACGCCAGCGTGGCCACGGACATCGACACGCTCGCGACGCTGCTGCGCGACGACGTCCGGTGCTCGATGCCGCCGACCCCCGGCCTGTACATCGGCCGCGACGCCGTGGTGAACGACTGGGTCGAGAGCGGCTTCGGGGAGATGACGGGCCTGCGCGCCGTCCCCACCTCCGTGAACCGGCAGCCCGCCGTCGCCTTCTACCAGAAGCGGGAGAGCGGCGGCCCGTACCTGCCGCTGACGATCGACGTCCTGCGCGTCGCGGGCGGGGCGATCGCCGAGATCACCACCTTCCACGACGACCAGTTCCCCCGGCTCGGGCTGCCGGAGCGGCTGCCGGCGGACGGCACGGAGTAGTCCCGTGCGGACGCTCGCGCTGCGCGGTGGCGCGCGTGTCGCGGTCGTCGCGGCCGAGTGGTCGGACGCGTTCGGCGTCGTCGCCCGCGGGCGGGTGCAGCTGGAGCTGCGCGACGGCGAACCCGGACCGGTCCTCGGCCGCGGCGCCGGGTTCTGGCTGCACGGCACCGGAGTCCGCGCCCTGCGGAACCCCGATCGCGCCACGGCGACGCTGCACATCGTCACCCCCGAAACCCTCACTCGCCGGTCACCACACCCTCACGCGGAGGACGACATGGACAGGACGGACGACACCGGGAACGCGGCTTGATCCGGCCACGGGCGGGTGCGGACAGCGCCCGCCCAGCGTGGTTTTCTACGACCATCCCGGTAGTCGGCGGGGCGGATCGAGGCCTTGGAGCGTCGCGTGGACACGATCGAAGCTCGGAGGCCGGGAGGATCGGCGGACGCCGTTCAGCGGACCGCCAGGATCGCCGGTGTCTGGTTCGTCGTCACCTTCGTCTTCTCGATCCCGGCGGTCTTCCTGTACGACCCGGTGATCAACGAGGCGAACTACATCGTGGGCGTGGGCGCGGACACGCAGGTGCGGTTCGGAGCCTTCCTTGAGGTGCTGACCGCCGTCGCGAACATCGCCACCGCGGTCGTGCTGTTCCCGGTCCTGAAGCGGCAGAGCGAGAGCATCGCCTTGGGCTACGTCGGCCTGCGCATCGTCGAGTCGACTCTCATCCTGATCGGCGTCGTCAGCGTCCTCGCCGTCGTGGCACTGCGGCAGGACCTGGCGGGCGGCGGCGCCGACGCGACGCTGATCGGCCAGTCGCTCGTGGCGTTGAAAGACCAGACGTTCCTGCTCGGTCCCGCTTTCTGTGCGGGCTTCGGCAACGGTCTGTTGCTGGGCTATCTGATGTATCGCTCGGGCCTGGTGCCACGTCCGATGGCACTCATCGGGCCCATCGGAGGCCCGATCGCCTGCGCCACCGCGACCGCCGTCCTCTTCGGCGCCTACGAGCAGCAGTCTCCGGTGAATTTCCTGTTCACGGCGCCGGAAATCGTCTGGGAGGCTTCCCTGGGCATCTGGCTCATCACCAAGGGCTTCCGTTCCGCCGGGTTTGATGGGTAGGGACCGTGGTGGTGCGACCGTCAGGGGGACGACATGCTGCAACTCCAGTTCATCGACCTCGGAGCGACCAGGGTCGACTGGGACCTGTACCCGCCGGACCCGGACTTCGTCGTCCTCGCCGACCCTGACGGGAACGTCTTCTGCGTCGTGGACCTGAGCCGGGCACCCTCCGGCTCGGGCTGACGAACCCGGAGAATCCTCGCCAGAGATTCGGCAGCGGTGTCGAATCGGGGCGTCGTCGTTCGTAGCGAGGGTGAGACGCCTCCCAGGGCGCTCGACGGAACCATCCCTACGAACGATGAGGACAGGACGATGACCGACTCGACGGCGACCAGCGGTACCAGGCCCTTCCGATTCGGGGGCGTCGCCCCGCTCACCACCGATCTGCGGACGTGGCGCGACCGGGTGCGCCGCATCGCCGACAGCGGCTACTCCACGCTCCTGATGCCCGACGTCCCGCGATGGCAGCCGGCTCCCGCCCCCACGCTGGCCGTCGCGGCCACCATCACGGACCTGCGGGTGGGCACCTGGGTGTACGCCTCGCCGCTGCGTCCGGCCTGGAGCACCGCGTGGGAGGCGCACTCGCTGTCGGTGCTCACCGACGGCCGCTTCGAGCTGGGCATCGGCACCGGCAGGCCCGGCATCGAGGAGGAACTGCGCGAGCGGGGCCTGCCCGCCCCGCCGCCGGGCGAGCGGCTGGGCCAGGTGCGCGACACCGTCACGGAGCTGCGGGATCTCGACGGTTCCGACCTGCACACGCCGGTGGTGATGGCCGCGCGCGGGCCGAAGGCGCTGGCTCTGGCCGCCGACGTCGCGGACACGGTCGCCATCGCGCTGATGCCGGGAGACGAGCGGGACGAGATCACCCGGGTGGTCCGCGACTTCCGCGCCGCCCACGACCTCGAACTCGCGCAGCACGTGGCGGTGACCGGCGACACCGTCGCCCCGTTCATGGCGTCCCCTGACACCGACCCCGCCGCGCTCCGCGCGGCGGACTCGCTGGCGGTGCTCCCGGAGGACCCCGCGGCGGCCGCCGACGAGATCCAGCGCCGGCGCGAGGAGATCGGCCTCTCCTACTTCGTCTTCGGCGCCAACGCCGCCGAAACCTTCGCCCCGATCGTGGCCGAGCTGAACGGACGGTAGACCCGAGATCCGTCCGGCGGCGCCTGCCGTGGAGCGCGCGGAGCAGGTGGGCGCGGGGCGACGCCGCGGCCTACGCCTCGTTCCACACGCCCGACGCCGACCTCATCGACTTCCGCGGCACCCATGCCCGGGGCCGCCAGGCGATCATCGGCCTGCTCCAGCCGGCCTTCAAGGTCGTGGCCGCCCGCAGCTTGGACGTGGCGGACATCGGTCAGCGCATCGCGTTCATCACCGACAATCTCGGCACCATCATCGAGCTCGCCGAGCCCGGTACCTGGGGGCCTGCGGGCCGAGACGCTCAGGCGGGAGCGGTCTGAGCCTTCGTCTCTTCCAGGGACCAGGTGCCGTGGCCTCCGGTGACCTGGAGGAGCGTGTGAGAGCGGAGCCGGATCTCCGTGTCGCCGTCCGGGAGAGCGAGTGTCCGAACAGGGGTCAGGGCGGCGTCGAGGTGCAGGAGGCCGAAGGCGTCTCCGCTGCGGAACAGCACGCGTCCCGGCGGGCCCAGGTAGCGGACCACTGCGGCCCGGTCGCCTGTGATGGAGTGCTCGCTTGTTGACCTAGGAGTGTGCTGAACAAGGGGTGATGTGGGCGGGAAGGGCGCCGAGATGGCCGTCTGTGCGGCCGGTTGGGTCAGGCCCCGTGGGGTCGACAGAGTGGTCGCCCTTCCCGCGTGGTCCAGGTTGG
>NZ_JBDPLY010000046.1:0-46772 GCF_039871695.1 Actinomadura sp. B10D3 | reverse complement strand
GCATGGTCCACCTGGCGCCGACGCCACCAATACCGAGCCCGAAAATGCCACCAGGCATGGCACGCCTACGCCGACACCAACACATGATCACCGCAGGCCAGAGCCTCAATTACAGCTGCCGTAACTGACTTCGGGTCTTCAACGGGATCTGTCGGCCTTGGCCGGGAGGCGCTCATGTGCACTCACCGGACGTGGCGTTGTGACTTCATAGGAGCCTGGCTAGAGGCCCCATCTCTGTCTTGTCCGCGTTGCCCGGCTGGTGCGTGCCGCCCTGCCCCCGGTCAAGACGACAGGACGACGATGCCCTCCATTACACCCCAGGACGCGGTGACCACCGAAGTCGCCGGTGGCATCGATACCCACCGCGACACCCACACCGCCGCAGTGATCGACGTAGTGGGGCGGGTTCTGGGCACCGAGCAGTTCCCCGCCGATGCCGCCGGGTACGTCGCGCTGCCGGCCTGGATGCGCCGGTTCGGGCAGGTGGGGCCGGTCGGGGTCGAGGGCACCGGCGCCTACGGGGCCGGGCTGGCCCGCCTGTTGCGTGACGAAGGCGTTCACGTTGTCGAGGTCGACCGGCCCGACCGCAAGACCCGCCGGTTCCAGGGCAAGTCCGACCCGATCGACGCCGTTCAAGCGGCCAAGACCGCTCTGGCCGGGGAGCGGACCGGAACTCCCAAGCGGCGTGACGGCCGCGTCGAGGCACTGCGCAATCTGCGGGTGGCCGCCGCTCGGCGGTCGACCAGCGGGCCGACGCCCAGCGCCAGATCAAGGCATTGATCGTCACAGCCCCCGATGACGTGCGCGAACACCTGCGCAGCCGGTCCGTCAAAGAGTTGATCGCCATCTGCGCGAGCCTGCGGCCCGACCGGGCCGACGCCGCGTCCCCCGCCACCGCCGCCAAGATCGCCCTGCGCTCGCCGGCCCGCCGTCACCAGCGGCTCACCGAAGAGATCACCGGCCTGGACGAACTGCTCGACCCGCTCGTGGCCGCGATCAACCCCCGCCTGGTCGCCGCGAACGGGGTCGGCACCGATGTCGCCGGCCAGCTACTGGTCACCGCCGGCCACAACCACGACCGGCCGCGGTCCCAAGCAGCGTTCGCCATGCTCTGCGGAACCGCCCCGATCCCCGCCTCGTCCGGCAGGACCCACCGCCACCGCCTCAACCGCGGCGGCGACCGCCAGGCCAACGCCGCCCTCTACCGCGTGGTGCTGTGCCGCCTGCGCTGGGATCCCCGCACCCGCGCCTACGCCGAGCGGCGCACCAAGGAAGGACTGTCCAAGAAGGAGATCATCCGATGCCTCAAGTGCTACATCGCCCGCGAGCTCTACCAGATCATCACAACAAACGATCTTGAACTCGCAGCTTGACATCCATAGGAGCATCCAGGTCAAGCGCATACACCACCTCCGTGGACGCAACCAGGTGCAATCTCTCTTCCTGGCGTGAGTACCCCAGGCCTCCGGCAGTTCCGTTCCCAGACGGTCGGTTCACCCGAAGGGGGGAGCCTGATCACCCTGGTGGGGGACCCGATGCTGGAGCGTCGATCCCAGGCTTGTGGGGTCGAAGTCTCCCGCAGCTTGATCGGAGCGCACATATGACCAACCGGACTCGCCGCCTGCCCGGCCCACGTTTGACCGTCGCCGCCGGCCTCGCCGCGGCTCTGACGGTGTCGATCTCCATGGGCTCCTGGGCGGCGGCCGACGCCCCCGCCCCTTCCTCGTCCGCCCCGGCGAGCCAGGCCTCGGCCGGCGTCAAGACCTCCCACCTGACCGGACGGGCCAGGATGTACTTCCCGGCCCCCGACAACGACATCCAGGTCACGGTCAACGCGCACGCCACGTTCAACGGCGCATCCAAGCCCACCCGGTCGTGGGGCACCTTCCGGATCTCCCACCGGTTCAAGATGCCCGACGGGACGTGGTTCACCAACTGGGGAGACCTCACCGTCGACTGCCTGACCACCGGCGGCCCCACCGCGACCGTCACCGGCACGCTCACCAGAACCACCCCCGGCGGGCCGTGGGAGGAGATGCTGAAGAACCACGAGCGTTTGGGCGTCAGCTTCTACGTCGCCGGCAAAGGCGCGGGACCCAGCCGGATCGGGCTGAGCGGAGGCCCCGGCCCCGGGGACGGTCCGCTGCGCAAGTGCATGGCCCCCGCAGCCGACGCGCCGGTGCTCGACGGTGGCTACACGCTGATCGACAGGAAATGATCACCTGACGGCGGCCCCTGATCGTGCTCTGCTGCCTGCATCCCTGACGTCTGCGCGCCGACGGGCAGTCTGCCCGGATGGGACTCGCCGGTTGTGATCGCAGCGGCATGCTCCTGGCGTCAGGCCCGCCCTGTAATCGTCGATTCACTTCGTCGAGCTGGCCGGTGTCCGATCGGATGCTCAGGCCGGTTGTGAGCCCGGCATAGGTTGTCGTGCGTGAACTGTTTGGCCGTCTCGGAAGACTTTCCTGCCTAGTGGCTGGGGGACCGTGGTGGACGAAGGTAGGAGGCTGTTCGCCGGTGGTGAGGAGATCACCTGGGAGGAGTTCTGGGACGGTCTCTCGCCCGTGTGGAGGCAGGTGCTCTGCGGCTCCGATGTCCCGGAGCCCCCGCCCCTCGACCCCATCTTGCGCCGTCGCCGCCTCACGACGGACTTCGCCTGGGTGGGGTCGTTCGAGCCCGTCCGGTGGTTGCCCTCGGTCACGGAAGCCCTGCTGTGGGAGGACAACGGCATGGATCTGGGGCCGCTCGCGGGGCGCTCGTGGGAGCTGCTTCAGCTGGCGGGGCCTGCCTCCAACATTGACCTGGGGCAACTGAGCGGGACCCCTGTCCGGCACCTCATCCTGTCGGTTGTGGACGTCGATTCCATGTCCAGGCTTCAGGACATCGTGGGGTTGGAGTCCCTCACCTTGGCACATGGCGATTTCAGGCGGTTGCCGGCTCTGGAAAGCCTCACCGAGGTCGTGCTGTACGCCGAGGGGGAGGTGGACCTGTCTGTTGCCTGGCACCCCGGTCTGCGTGTGACCCGGCGTGACGAGATCTATTTTCCGCCTTTCGGGCCTGACGACGTTTGACGGCGGTCACTCGCCAGTGCGAAAGGAGTGGGCTAGTTGCTTGCCGGCTTTCAGGGTCGGCTCGGCGTGGGGGACGGGGGCCTGAGAGGTCACGATGGCTAGTCGGTCCTGGTCGAGGTCGAGGATGTGGTGGCTCTGGCGCCAGGGGTCTCCTTCTTCGATGTAGGCGAGTTCGACGGAGTTCGATTGTTGGTCGGTGACTTGCTGGCCTGGGCCTACGAGGTCTGAGGGGCCCGTCAGGCGGGTTCGCAGGATCGGGCCCTGGACCCAGATCAGTGACTTGTCCGGGCCCCACAGTAGGAACGGGGCGAACGGGTCGTTCTCTCCGGCGCACTCCAGGGTGAATCCGCTGGGCCACGTGACCGAGTACAGCTGGGTTTCGATTCGCCAGGTCGGACGGTCGGGGCCGGCTGTTACGCCTGGTTGGCCGTCTTCGCCGCATCGAATTACACCCAGGGAAGTCCCGTCGCCGCCCACGTCTGCCGGGTGGATGAACGCGAAGGGCCACTTCGGTTTGATGCGAAGGCCGTAGCCGGTCAGATTAATGTAGACGCCTTTTGTCATGCCTGGAGTCTGCCAGTCGTGAGATCAGGGCGTGGTGTAGGCGCTGGATTGGAGGGTGAAGAGGCGGGCGTATTCGCCGTCGAGGGCCATCAGGGTGTCGTGGGGGCCGCGCTCGACGATCTTGCCTTCGGAGAGGACGGCGATGAGGTCGGCGTCGCGTATCGCGCCCAGGCGGTGTGAGATGAGGACGCTGGTGCGGCCGTGGCGGTGGCGGCGGAGGGATTCGTGGACGGCGTGTTCGGCGTCCGCGTCCAGGCCGGAGCTCGGCTCGTCCAGCAGGAGGAGGTCGCGGTCCTGGCGCAGGAGCGCGCGGGCCAGGGCGAGGCGCTGCCATTGGCCGCCGGACAGGGTGACGCCGATCCCGTCGCTCGGGAAGATCTTGCTGAGCATCGTGTCGTAGCCGCGCGGCAGCGCCCTCAGGGCTTCGTGGACGCCGGCGCGCCGGGCGGCGGCCGTGATCTGTTCGCCGGTGCCGTCCAGGTCGCCCAGCATGATGTTGTCGGACGCGGTCAGGTCGTACTCCATGAAGTCCTGGAAGACCGCGCCGATGTGTGCGCGGAGTTCGGCGGGGTCCAGGTCGCGCAGGTCCACGCCGTCCCAGAGGACGGCGCCCTTGTCCGATGTGCAGGTCGACGCCGCGCAGGATCCAGGGGTGCGCCTCGCTGTAGCGGAACCACTTCCGTTTCCGTGGTGGGCAGGTCCTTTGCGACTCAGCGTCGCCTGTTAGGGTCATGGTACGGACGTGTAGCGCCCCATGTAGCACGTCGTGCGATGGTTTCGATTAGTCCGTTATGTCCCTTTTCTGAATCGCTCGCCTGTTCAATGGCAATGGCGATCCTGGCATCGCGTACGACTGGGGACCAGCGTGCCAGCAGGTCCCACAAATCAGGGACGGCGTCAGTATAAATGTTGTGGACGAATCCATTAGTCTCCATACTGAGTGTGAATCGTGGAGTCTCGGTACGTTCGAAGACCGTGATGGACGGTACGCTCTCGGGAGAGCCGACAGTGAGCGCCTCGACGTACCCGAGTCGGGCCATGACGGCTCCCCGCTCTTCTTCCTCGCCCCAGGCGCTGCTAACGACGTCGGGGCCGTCCTCCCACTGCCCGGACGCATAGTATGGTGCGGTAGGTGCGCCTCGCTTGGCCGGATCGCTCACGCCATTTCTCCCCTGAGAGAGTTTCTGATTATCGCTAGGGTTTCGCCGTGCCGGTGCCGGACTATGAAGCACGTGCGCTCATGAAGATCATCGAACGCACCAGTCTCGACGTTACTCGCGGCTCTGCGGTGCGACTTCCTCTGGCTTGACGGTTGTTTCCTCCCCGACAGCGGGCGGCTTCACCGCCATTGGCGCGCTGGACTTCGCTACGCCGGCGGTGTCGTCCAGCGGCACCACAGGGCAGGTAGTAAAGGCCCTGGCCTACCGTCGGGGTATGCAGCCGTTGATCTCGGATCACCCTCACAAAGGTGGGATCCGCGCTGAACTCCGACCGTCTCCGACGGGCTGAAGTATCTGCTCGTGGACGGCACTCTGACTCCGATCGACCGGGTGTATGAACGCGAAGGGTTACTTCGGGGTAATCCGAATGCTGGATCCCGTCATGCTGATGTGGATGCCTTCGGTCACGCCTGAAGTCTGCCAGTGATCAGGGCGTGGTGTAGGCGCTCGATTGGAGGGTGAAGAGGCGGGCGTATTCGCCGTCGAGGGCCATCAGGGTGTCGTGGGGGCCGCGCTCGACGATCTTGCCTTCGGAGAGGACGGCGATGAGGTCGGCGTCGCGTATCGCGCCCAGGCGGTGTGAGATGAGGACGCTGGTGCGGCCGTGGCGGTGGCGGCGGAGGGATTCGTGGACGGCGTGTTCGGCGTCCGCGTCCAGGCCGGAGCTCGGCTCGTCCAGCAGGAGGAGGTCGCGGTCCTGGCGCAGGAGCGCGCGGGCCAGGGCGAGGCGCTGCCATTGGCCGCCGGACAGGGTGACGCCGATCCCGTCGCTCGGGAAGATCTTGCTGAGCATCGTGTCGTAGCCGCGCGGCAGCGCCGTCAGGGCTTCGTGGACGCCGGCGCGCCGGGCGGCGGCCGTGATCTGTTCGCCGGTGCCGTCCAGGTCGCCCAGCATGATGTTGTCGGACGCGGTCAGGTCGTACTCCATGAAGTCCTGGAAGACCGCGCCGATGTGTGCGCGGAGTTCGGCGGGGTCCAGGTCGCGCAGGTCCACGCCGTCCCAGAGGACGGCGC
Source organism: Actinomadura sp. B10D3 (assembly GCF_039871695.1). Taxonomy (NCBI): domain Bacteria; kingdom Bacillati; phylum Actinomycetota; class Actinomycetes; order Streptosporangiales; family Thermomonosporaceae; genus Actinomadura; species Actinomadura sp. B10D3. Next base: position 40,903 of record NZ_JBDPLY010000046.1, on the reverse strand, counting down.
CCTTGTCCGGGTCGTAGAGGCGGCAGAGGAGTTTGACCAGCGTGCTCTTGCCCGCGCCGTTCACGCCGACCAGGGCGACGCTCTGGCCGAACGGGATGTGCAGGTCGACGCCGCGCAGGATCCAGGGGTGCGCCTCGCTGTAGCGGAACCACACGTCCCGAAGCTCGATGCCCTGGCGCAGAGGTGGGACGGGACGAGAGTGGGGATTCGGAGGCGGGTCGGGTTCGGCGTCGACGATGGTGGTGAAGTGGCCGAACAGCAGCAGGGCGTTGTGCGCGTCGGCCCACCGGTCGACGATCGACGTCAGCGCGGTCTGGACTCCGGCGACCGCCGCGATGAACACCGTCACGTCGCCCGGGGTGAGGGCGCCGGACGCGGCCGCCAGCACCGCCCATATGAGTCCGCCGCCCGCGACGGCGCTGCCGACCAGGGCCAGCAGGCCCTGGCTGCGTAGGGTCTTCAGGTCGATCCGCCGTTCGGCTTCGCTGGTCGAGCGGACCTCGTCGAGCATCCGGGAGCGGAAGTAGCCGCCCAGGCCGAAGAGGCGCACTTCCTTGGCGGCTTCGGGTCTGGTCAGCAGCTCCCCGTAGAAGACTTCGCGTCGCTTTCCAGGGCTGATGCTCCACATCGTCCGGGCGCGTTCGCGGCTCAGGCCGAGCTGGATCCAGACCGACGGCAGCGCCGCCAGGAAGATCACCAGGACGAGGAGCGGGTTGACGACCAGGAGCGTGCCGACGAATCCGGACATGGTGATGGCCGCCTGGCCGATGGCCAGCGCTCCGAGGATCAGCCGGTCCGGGGCGGTCTGGCTGGATTCGTGCGCCAGCCGCAGCGTGTCCTGGAAGGCCGGGTCCTCCAGGCGGCGCAGCCCCGCATGGGCGTTGACCGCGCCGAAGAGGCGGTCGACGACCTGGGCGCGCACCGCGCGGCGCAGCTGGGCCTGGGCGTAGGTGGACGCGTGCGGCAGGACGATGACGCACAGGCCGCAGGCGGCGAGCCCGGCGGCGAGGCCCGGCAGGACATCGCGGTCTCCGCCCTCGGCGAGCGCGTCCAGGACGAGTTTCGTCAGCCACGCGGTCGCGACGGGGGCCAGCCCGGTGAGCACGGCGAGGACCACCGACGCGGCCGTGGCGGTCCGGTGGGCGCGCCATGCCAGGGCGGCGACGACCGCGGTGCGCGCCCCCGGTCGTCTCACGCGCGGGCCGGCACCGGCAGGCCGGCGGGCGAGAGCGTCGAGGACGTCACCACCGCGCCGTCCCCGACGACGTAGAAGCTGGGGGACGCCGGGTGACCGAACGCCGTGTTCACGGGTCCTTTCACCGGCTCGACGACCACGGTGGCGATGGGGGCGAGCGCGGCGGTGAAGGGTGCGGCGTCGTCCTGCTCGCCCTCGATCACCGCCAGGACGCGCCCGGCGTCCAGGCCCTGGATCCGGTCGGTGAATTCGGGCAGCCGTTCCCGGCACGAGGCGCAGGTGGTGGAGAACAGGGCGACGATCGTCGGCTCGGTGAAGAAGGCGCGGGTCACGGCCGTGCCGTCGAGGCTGGACGCACTGAACTCGGGCAGCGTGGTGCCGACGGGCGTGAACGGAACCCGGGTTCGCCCGCCCTCCAGCAGGGCCGCGTGCTCGCGCAGGCGGCGGACGACCGCCAGGGTCAGGATCAGGTCGAAGGCGCAGAGGACGCCGACGAGGACGACTCCCGCGACGAGATAGGGCAACGGTGCTCCCTCATGCTGGTGCCGGACGCGTCATCGCGGAGGGCGTGCGGACGGCGCGATCAGCAGGTCGGCCAGGTCGTCGAAGAAGATGGACAGCAGGGTGAGCACGGCCGCGCCCGCGACGGCGACGGCGGCGCCGGCGGGATGCACCGGGCCGGGCGCCGCGAGGTGCGCGGCCAGGCCGCCCCAGGCGAGCGCGGTCAGGGCAAGGTTGCGCGCGAGGTGCACGCGCCCGGCAGGGGACGGGCGCGTGCCGAAGCAGCGGCAGGTGGCGTGCCTGCCGTCGCGGAGGGCGCGGTGGATTCCCGTGGCGAACGCGAGCAGGACGGCGCCGGCCAGCGCGAGGCCGGCCGGCGCCGTCCGCGGTACGGCCAGCAGTACGACGGCGGCCGATTCCGCGGCCACCACGGCGACGGACGTCGCCGTGGGAGGCAGGCCGGGGGCGAGGCCGGGCACCGACCGCCGGAACTCCCGGAAGGCGTCCCGGTCGCGGATCTTGCCGAGGACCGCGACCAGGAAGACCAGGCCCACGGCGCAGCGGGCGGTCAGCGTGACGTACTGCAAGGCGGACGTCAGATGCCGCAGTAGGTCTTGCCGGCGTAGACGCAGCAGCGGATGCCGGTGTCGGTCCACCAGCAGGGTTCGGCGCGGGCGGTCGTGTTCGGCAGGACGCGGCCGAGCATCCGGTCGCCCAGGCGGTTGAGTGCACGGATCATGAGGATCTCCTCAGGTCGAGCCGGAGCGTTCCGGCTGCGGCGTTTCCGAGCGGCGGCGCGTCGTGCCTAGATGATCACGCTCGCCGGTGCCGAAGCTAATCACGTTGATCATCTACGACAAGGGGGGCGTCGCCGGGCGGTTCCGGCTTGTGCACTCTGCGATCAAGATCTTGATGATCTTGTTGGGATCTGCCACCCGTCCGGCCGTTGACTCGGACGCGGTGTGACGTTCAGGTGGCGGACCACGACGCCCAGTAGCCGGTCGCCGGAGAACAGGCCCCGGTGGCGGGAGTCGATACTGTCGGGGTTGTCGCCGAGGACCGCCAGCGCCCCCGGCGGCACCGTGTCCCCCGAGGCTCCGGGCACGCCGGACGGCAGCTCGTCGCCGGGGAGGGCGGCGGCTCGCTTGACGTTCCAGGTCCGTCCGTCGGGACCCGCGGGGCCGGGAAGGTAGCGCCCGTCACGGGGAGGTTCGAGCACGACGATGTCACCGCGCCTGACCTGCGATAGGGGACGACGCCGGACCAGCACGCGGTCGCCGTCCTGCAATGTGGGAAACATGCTGGTCCCGTGCACGGTGACCACCACCAGGCTTCTCCGCCCCCACCTGAGCGCCAGCAGTGCGCCCGCCGCGGCGATGCCCGCCCCGCCTAGTAGTCGCAATCCCTGGGAAGTCGTTGTTCGCCGCATGATCGACCGATGGTAGCGACGGGCCGCTCAGACGTAGTCCTCCCAGGAGTCTGGGGGTTCGTACATCTGCTGCCGGCGTTCCTCGGCGCGTCGGGCCAGACGGTGCTGCGGAAGGTGGTCTTGGACCTGCCACCACTCCAACCTGAAAAGGCGCCGTTGCTCACCGCAGACGATGAGCGGACCCCCTTCAAAAGCATGGAAGTAGGTGTAGAACTCGCCCCTACGAGCGAGCACCGTCTCCGGAGCTAGGTCGCTCGAAACATGGCCCCTGTCGTTGAAGGCGTAGATCCGGCGGGTGTCGGCGGCGGTGATGTCCCGGTCCGGCGTGAGGACGAAGGGCCAGTGATCGGGGTTGTCGGAGTCATCGACGTCGTCGGGAAGCGGCACGGGCTCGTCCGCCAAGGCCTGCACGGTCCATTCGCCGGCAGAGACCGCCCGGCAGATCTCATCCACGGGAAGCCCCAGCCGGATGGCGGCCAGGGCGAAGTTCTCGGTTTCGGGACGTCCGCCGCGCTGGCGCTCCGCCGACATGGCGGCCTCTCCCGCCAGCCTGAGCCAATGGAAGGGGCCGTTCGACGCCGGGTCCAGGAGATGATCCGTGCAGCGGCTTCCGGGACCGGCGGGGGCGGGGTTCGGACAGAACGCGTGCCCGCACAGCTCGACGACACGTTGCGTGCCGAGGTCAGGGACGAAAACCGTGCACGCGCGGAACGGACGCAGAGGATCGTCGCCGACGGCGGTGAAATAGCGGATCCGGTCGCCGTGGTCACCCCGCTCGACCTGGAAGGTCCTCACTTCCCAGGCGGAGAGCACGTGTGACGCCATGGCGATCGCGAGGGCCGGGAAGGGCCGGAACGGCCGCGAGGCCGCTTCGTCCAGCGTGGGAATCTCGGCGATCGGCCGCCGGGTGTCGTAGTCGTCCAGATGCCGGAGCGCCGTTGCGAGTAGTTCGGCGGCATCGACGATCGTGCCGTCATCGTCGGTCATGACTCCGCCCCCGCTCACCCGGATCTAGCTGGGGTCGATGGTGCCGCAGTGATCGCTGTGACGACGAGTCCGCCACAGCGACGAAATGATTGTCGGCTGACTCCACCCGGTTGGCCAGCGCCGGATCAGGGGAGGCGTTTGCGGACCATCTTCTTGATGTCCTGGGGTAGCGCTTCGGCGGCGAGGAGCTGTGGCAGCAGGTCGGGTTCTCTCGTCATCGCCCGGAAGGCCAGGGAGACCGTTACTTCGTGGTCGGGACGGTGGATGATCTCGACCGGGTCGCCCGCGCTCATCCGGCCTTCCGCGATGACGCGGAGATAGGCTCCCGGCTTGCCCGCCTGCGTGAACGTTCTCATCCAGCCGGTTTGCCGCAGCCAGCCCTGGAACGTCCCGCACGGGATGCGGAAGCAGGAGACCTCCAGGATCACGTCCTGACCTACGCGCCAGCGGTCGCCGATGAGGGACGCGTTGACGTCCAGACCCGTCGTGGTGAGGTTCTCTCCGAAGACGCCGTTGTGCAGGGGCCTGCCCAGTCCGGTTTCCCAGAGGTCGAGATCCTCGCGAGCATAGGCGTAGACGGCCTGGTCGGCACCGCCGTGGTGCTTGGTGTTGTGGACGCGGTCGCCGGCGAGGCCGACGGCGCCCGTGCCTCGGGGGCCTGGATCGCTGACCGCGACCGGGCCGTCCACGGGCCGCTTGTCGATACCCGTCAGGTCGGCGGACATCCACGGGTTCGGTCGCGGCCTGCCGACGTTGACCGACAGCAGTCTCATGCGTCGACCGTACCGGCGGCGGTGGATCAGGTCGTCCAGGCGCGGAGTTTGTCGGGGTTGCGTACTGCCCAGATGTGCTTGATGCGCTCGCCCGCGACGTCGAACGCGATGACCGCGACGGTGACGCCGCCCTGCCGGGCGATCAGGCCGGGGCGCCCGTTCACCGTGCGTTCCGAGATCGTCAGGCCGGGGACGGTGCGGGCGATGTCGACGAAGGTGCGGGCGATCTGCGGGGCGCCCGCGATCGGGTCGAGCCGGGCGCTGACCACGCCGCCGCCGTCGGCGACCGCCGTGGCGTCGGGGTCGAGGAGGCCGATGAGGGCGTTGATGTCCTTGGCCTCCCACGCCTGTTTGAAGTCGCCGACCAGGCCCGCCTGCCGGGCGGTGGGGGCCGGTGCGGTCCGCGCCGAGCGGAGGCGGCGGCGTGCCGACGAGGCCAGCTGGCGGCACGCCTCCGGTGTGCGGCCGACGATCTCGGCCACTTCGGCGAAGGGATACCGGAAGACGTCGTGCAGGACGAACGCGACGCGCTCGGCCGGGGTCATCGATTCGAGCACGACGAGGAACGCCATGCTGATCGACTCGTCCAGGGTGATCCGGTCGGCCGGGTCCGCGCTCGGTTCGCCGGCCCATTCCGTGCGTTCGGGGAGCGGCTCCGGGATCCACTCGCCCACGTAGCGTTCCCGGCGTGTCCGCGCGGACCGGAGCAGGTCGAGGCAGATGCGGCTGGCCACCGTGGTCAGCCACGCGCCGGGGGACTCGATCGCCTCCTGCTCCCGCCGGGACATGGCGTACCAGCGGACGTACGTCTCCTGCACCACGTCCTCGGCCTCCGCCAGGGAGCCGAGCAGGCGGTACGCGAGGTTGATCAGCCGGCGGCGCTCGCTCATGATCGCGGTCAGGGTCGGATCGGCCGGTCCGGGTGGCGTGGTCATGCGTCCTCTCCCTCGGTTGCCCCTTTGACGAGACAGCGCTCCGGAACGTGAGGTCCTTCCACGTCAGGTGAGTTTGGACGGGACGTCCGAGCCCAGGACGATCAGGGTGCCGGCGGCGACGAAGGCCGCGGGGACGAGCCGCAGGCCGTGACGACGGTGCCTGTGATCCCGTCCACGGCCGTGAACCCAGCCGACTTCGGGGCGCGCTTGACCTGGACGTTGCGTCAACGTCTGTAATGAGGCCATGCGGATCGGAGAGCTGGCCGCGCTGGTCGGGGTGTCGACCAGGACCGTGCGGCATTACCACCATCTCGGGTTGCGCAGGAGGCCGAGCGAGGACGGGACGAGCGTCGCCGCGCCCGCCGCCTGCACCACCCGCGCGGCGACGAGCCACCACACCCCCGGCGCGTGGCCGGTCGCCGACGCTCGCCGCGGTGAACCTGTCGGCCGGCGTGACGGACGTCGTGGCCCTCGAAGGCGGTGAGGTGGACCGGCGCATGGAGCGGGTGGTCCGCCTGGAGGTCCCCGTCCACGACGTGGAGTGGCGCAAGGCGCCGGAGCGGGCGGAGACTGGCCGGATGTCGACGACAGTGTTGCCGAGGGGCGCGGCCATCGACCTCCCGCGGGCGGACAGGTGGACGGTCGGCGCCTCCTGGGTCCAGCACGCGGCCTGCGAGGTCGATGTGGTGGCGTTCGCGCTGGACGAGGACGGCCAGGTGTCCTGCGACGAGGACTTCGTCTTCTACGGCGCCGCCGAGACCCCCGACGGGACGGTGCGGCTGGCGGCCGAGGGCCCCACCGGGCAGGCGATCGTCATCGACCTGGCCGCGCTCCCCGAAGCCGTCCGCACGGTCACCGTGGCGGCGGCGATCGACGGCGACCTCACGTTCGGCGAGCTCGGGGCCGTCGAAGTGGTCACCGGCCCCGGCGACGGCGAACGCGCGCACGCGCAGGCGACCCTCGACGCCGGGACCACGGAGCGGACGATGCTGGTCGCCGAGGTGTACCGGCGCGGCCCGGGATGGCGGCTGCGCGTCGTCGGCCAGGGGTACGACTCCGGGCTGGCGGCGCTGGCGCGGGGCTTCGGCGTCGACGTGGAGGAGTGACGGGGCGGTGGCGCGGCAGGTGAGGGTTTTGGTCTAGCTGTCCCGCGCGGGGCGGCCCAGCGGGTAGACCTGCATCCGTGCAGGTGAGTTATGTGAGTGAGGCGACGCCGGGGCGGGAGAACGAGGACTTCGTGGCGGCGGGACCCGGCTGGGTCGTGCTGCTGGACGGGGCGACGGCGCCGCCGGGGGTGGACAGCGGGTGCCGGCACGATCCGGCGTGGCTGGTGCGCAGGCTCGGCGGGCGGATCGCCGCGCTGCTGGCGCTGGAGGACGGCACGCCGCTGCCCGACCTGGTCGCCGAGGCGATCAAGGTGACGGGGGAGGCGCACACCGGGACGTGCGACCTGGAGAACCCCGACAGCCCGTCCGCGACGGTGTCGCTGCTGCGGCGCCGCGGCGGGGCCGTGGAGTGGTACGTGCTCGCCGACTCCCCGATCGTGGTGGACGTCGGCGAGACCAGGGTGTTCCGGGACGACAGGGTCGACCATCTTCCGAGCTACACGCTCGAAGGCGTCAGGAGGTCGCGCAACACGCCCGGCGGGTTCTGGGTGGCGAGCACGAAACCGGAGGCCGCGTATGAGGGGCTCACGGGCGAGGTGCCGGTCGAGGGGCTGCGGAGGGCGGCGGTGCTCAGCGACGGCGCGTCCCGGCTCGTGGAGCGGTTCGGGCAGCTGGACTGGGACGGCCTGCTCCGCCTGCTCGACGAGGAAGGCCCTCGGGAACTGGTCAGGAGGACCAGGGCCGCGGAGGAGGCCGCCCCCGCGGCCAGGGGGAAGCGCCACGACGACGCCACGGCCGTGTTCGTCCGCTTCTGAGGGTCGGCGCAGGGCGCCTCGCCGCTAGCGTGTCGCGGGCTTGATGTGCGGCCACCAGGCGGCGAGGTCCTCCGGCTGGTGCATCCCGTTGACGCGGAGAGCGGCGGGCATGAGCGGGAAGCGCCGTCCGGCCGGGAACGTCCGCTCGTAGGACGGCGGGTCGATCACGACGACGCGGGAGCCGTTCACCAGGGGGATGTCGGCGGGGACGCCCTCGTTCCAGATCGGTTCGCCGTGCGCGTCCGCGAGGTCCCACGGGCTGGAGATGATCGGGCGCCCCGGCGGGACGTCGGCGTTCAGGAAGCAGGCGATGATCTCGGGGGCGGGACGGTCGCCGGTCAGGCCGCCGGGACGTCCGATGAGCGCGCCCGCGAGCAGGACGTGCAGCTGGAAGTTGTCGCCGATCCCGCCGATCGTGACCGTCCAGCCCTGGCGGCTCGCGCGGTCGAGGACGAGGACGCGCTCGCCGTCCAGGACGCGCAGCAGCGCCTGGTAGTGGTCCATCCGCCCCAGGTGCTGGGCGGCCTTGCCCGCGGCGAAGACGCGGAAGTCGCGGTCCGCGAGTCCGGCCCGGACCGACGGCGCCATCTGCAGGACGGTGCATCCGGCCATCGCGAAGTGGGGCAGCGCGAACCACGACATCATCGCGGTCACGGCACCGTCGCCCAGCACCGGAGCGACCGTGTCGAACACCTCCTGGGACGGCTGCTCCTCCTGCATGTCCGGCGGGGGCTTGCCGGCGGCGGCGTCCTCCCAGGCCTTGGCGAAGGCCAGGGCGGCGGCGGTGACCTCGGTGACCCGTTCGATGACGGCCGCGCCGACGGGCGCGGGACCGGCGCCGTACTCGATCCAGGTGCCCGTGACGATGGCGAGCCAGCCGCCGAGGTTCGGCGGCGACTCGGTGACGCCCTCGGCGAGCCGGGGCAGCGCGGCGTTCATCTCGGCGGGGGAGGCGTTCTCGGTCGCCTGCATCAGCTGTGGCAGGAGGTTGCTGAAGGACTGGTCCTCGACCATCGCCGCCTGGACGGTCCGGTCGACGAGGTGCTGAAACGACATGGTCGGTCACCCTGGCACAAGTTGATCAGCTTGGCCACGCCGCCACCAGGGAACCTACGCCGTTTTGGAATCTCGTTCTAGAATGTGCGCATGGAGCCACAGGATTTCGCCGACGTGCTGAAGGCCGTCCGCAGCTTCGTCCGCGAGCAGGTCGTCCCGCGCGAGGAGGAGATCGAGGAGACCGACGCCATCCCGGAGCAGCTGCGCCGCACGTCACAGGACATGGGCCTGTTCGGATACGCGCTGCCCGAGGAGTACGGCGGGCTCGGCCTCTCGCTGAGCGAGGAGGTGCGGCTGGTCTTCGAGATCGGCTACGCCAGCCCCGCGTTCCGGTCCATGTTCGGCACCAGCAACGGCATCGCCGGGCAGGTCCTGGTCAACTCCGGCACGGACGAGCAGAAGGACGCCTGGCTGCCGAGGCTCGCGTCCGGCGAGATCGTCGGGGCGTTCGCGCTGACCGAGGCCGAGGCCGGCTCCGACCCGAGCACGCTCACCACGACCGCGGCGCGCGACGGCGGCGACTACGTCATCGACGGCGCCAAGCGGTTCATCACCAACGCCCCCGAGGCCGACGTGTTCATGGTGTTCGCCAGGACGGGCGGCGCCGGCTCCCGCGGCATCTCCACGTTCCTCGTCGAGAAGGGCACGGACGGCCTGACGATCGGGCCGTCCGACCAGAAGATGGGCCAGCGCGGCGCCCACACCGCCGAGGTCTTCTTCGACGGCGTGCGCGTCCCGGCGACCGCGATGGTCGGGGCGGAGGGAACCGGCTTCCGCACCGCCATGGCGTCGCTCGCCCACGGACGGGTCAGCATCGCCGCCGTCTGCGTGGGCCTCGCCCAGCGGATCCTGGACGAGACCGTCGACTACGCCAAGGAACGCAGCCAGGGCGGCAGGACGATCGGCGAATACCAGCTCGTGCAAGGGCTCATCGCCGACTCCCAGACCGAGCTGTACGCGGGACGCTCCATGGTCCTGGAAGCGGCACGTGCCTACGACGCCGGCGAGGACACCAAGCAGGGTCCGTCCTGCGCCAAGTACTTCTGCTCCGAGATGGTGGGACGCGTCGCCGACCGCGCCGTCCAAATCTACGGCGGGATGGGCTACATGCGCGGCGTCGCCGTCGAGCGCTTCTACCGCGACGTCCGGCTGTTCCGCATCTACGAGGGGACGAGCCAGATCCAGCAGCTCGTCATCGCCCGCAACCTGCTGCGCTGACCAGCGCGGACACCCGGGGGCCAAACCGGTTCGCACCACACGGCCAGGCCGTGTATGGTTTCACTGCGCGAACGACGCAGGCCCCTTTAGCTCAGTCGGCAGAGCGTCTCCATGGTAAGGAGAAGGTCTACGGTTCGATTCCGTAAAGGGGCTCACAGCACACCGGCCGCCATCCGCTCGATCGGACGGCGGCCTTCGTCGTTCCCAGGGACACTGTGTCGGTTCCGGGGACACCGCGTCTTCCTGGGGCACCGTGTCGTTCCCGGGGGCACCCGCCCTGATTCGCTCCATACCGGGGCCTGTGGTACCGTCCCTCCGGTTCCAGTAGGACGTTTCGCAGCTCATCGGCACAGCCGGTAACCTGGGAGACGGTCCGGCGGAACCCGCGAGACCGATTCCCTGTTCGTCACTCGGGGATTTCGCGTTTCCAGGGTTCGGTGGGCATCCGGTATCCTTGCATTCCGGTCCACACCGACCATCGCGGCGGGGTAGCTCAGTCAGGCAGAGCAAGCGGCTCATAATCGCTGTGTCGCCGGTTCAAGTCCGGCCCTCGCTACTACCCATGTCTCTCACCCCCACCCCGGGGGTGAGCAGGCCTGGGTCGGTAAGTTCCTTGTCCCTAGCTCAGAAAGGCACTCCATCGTGGCTGCCACCGACGTCCGGCCGAAGATCACGCTGGCCTGCCAGGAGTGCAAGCACCGCAACTACATCACGCGGAAGAACCGGCGCAACGACCCGGACCGCCTTGAGATCAAGAAGTACTGCCCCAACTGCCGGACGCACCGTCCGCACCGGGAAACCCGCTAACGGCGCAGCGCACCAGACCCGCCGAGCGGCGCGACTTCTTCGCACGCTTGTACTGACGTGATCAGCCCGTCCTCGCACCGAGACCCGCGAGGGCGGGCTGAACGTCGTTCTGTTACCGTCCGTCCGGAGAGACGGAACCAGCGTGCTCAGGCGGGCACCCGGGCACCCGGGCGGCGTGCGAGAGACTGCCGGAGCCCCGTTCGACCTGGAGGGACGTATTGCATGGCACTCAACCGTGATTTCATCGGGCGGACCTTCCCGCCCAGCGACCCGTACGAGGTCAGCCGGGTGAAGATCCGCGAGTTCGCGGACGCGATCGGCGACCGCAACCCGGTCTACCGCGACCAGGAGGCGGCCAAGGCGGCCGGGTACCCCGACGTGATCGCGCCGCCCACCTTCCCGATCGTCGTCTCCCTCGGCAACCCCGGCCTCGCCGACCCCGACCTCGGGCTGAACTACGCGATGGTCGTGCACGGCGAGCAGCGCTTCGCCTACACCCGCCCGCTGCGCGCCGGCGACGTCATCACCTGCACCTCGACGATCACCGAGATCAAGTCGATCGGCAGCAACGAGAAGATGGTCGTCGAGACCGAGGTCAGGACCGTCGAGGGCGAGCTGGTCTGCACGTCCTACAACACGATCGTCGAGCGGGGGGCCTGATGACCGCCAAGGTGAAGCACGCCGACGTCGAGGTCGGCACCGAGATCCCGGCGCAGACGTACGCCGTCGACCGCGCGAACCTCGTCATGTACGCGGGCGCGTCCGGCGACTTCAACCCCATCCACTGGCGCGAGTCCGTCGCCAAGGCCGTCGGCCTGCCCGACGTCATCGCGCACGGCATGTACACGATGGCGCAGGGCGGCCGGTTCGTGACCGACTGGGCCGGCGACCCCGGCGCCGTGGTGGACTACGGGGTACGGTTCTCCTCTCCGGTCGTGGTCCCGGACGAGGGCGGCGCGACCCTGGAGATCAGCGGCAAGGTGGAGGAGAAGCGCGGCGACGGCACGGTCGTCGTGGCCCTCACCGCCCGGTCGAACGACCAGAAGGTCCTCACCCGCGCCAAGGCGGTCGTCAAGCTCGCCTGAGCGCCGCGGCGCACCGGCCGGGCGTCCCCGGCCGGTGCGCGACCGGGGAGGTGCGCGGCCGGCTCGGGCGAGGGCACGCACGGGAGGGGGAGGACGACGTGGCGGTGTTCGCCGAAGACGTGAACCTGGCCGGATACACGACGCTGCGGCTGGGCGGCCCCGCGCGCCGCTTCGTCGAGGCGACGACCGAGGCGGAGGTGGTCGCCGCGGTCCGCGCGGCCGACGACGAGGGCGAACCCGTCCTCGTGCTCGGCGGCGGCAGCAACCTCGTGGTCTCCGACGACGGGTTCCCCGGCACCGTCGTGCACGTCGGGACCCGCGGCACCGAACGCGTCGGCTCCGACGGCGACAGGGTCCTCGTCCGCGTCCAGGCGGGAGAGGACTGGGACCCGTTCGTCGCCCGCTGCGTCACCGACGGGCTCGCCGGCGTCGAGTGCCTCTCCGGCATCCCCGGACGCGTCGGCGCCACCCCCATCCAGAACGTCGGCGCCTACGGGCAGGACGTCAGCGAGACGATCGTCGAGGTCCGCGCGTACGACCGGCGGGCGCGCACCTGCGTCACGCTCGACCGCGACGCCTGCCGCTTCACCTACCGGCACAGCGTCTTCAAGGGCGACGACCGGTACGTCGTCCTGGACGTGACCTACGCGCTGCGCCAGGCCGAGGAGTCGCAGCCGGTCGCCTACGCCGAGCTCGCGCGCAAGCTCGGCGTCGAGCCGGGCGACCGGGTCACGCTGAAGGAGGCCCGCGACGCCGTCCTCGAACTGCGCCGCGGCAAGGGCATGGTCCTGGACGCCGCCGATCCCGACACCCGCAGCGCCGGGTCGTTCTTCACCAACCCGATCCTCGACCCCGGCCGGCTCGCCGACCTCGAACGCCGCGTCGCCGACCGCCTCGGCCCGGACGCGGCGTTCCCGCGGTACCCGGAGGCCGACGGCCGCGTGAAGACGTCCGCCGCCTGGCTCATCGACCGCGCCGGTTTCGCCAAGGGGCACACGCGCGGCCCCGTCCGGATCTCCACCAAGCACACCCTCGCCCTCACCAACCCCGGCGACGGCGTCACCGCCGACCTGCTCGCGCTGGCCCGCGAGGTCCGCGACGGAGTCCGGGACGCGTTCGGCGTCACCCTCGTCAACGAGCCCGTGCTCGTCGGCGTGACGCTGTGACCGGTAGGGTGAACGGAGCCGAGGGGGAGTAGTCCCAATCGCGTGATCGACACACTGGCGTCCCCATGGGCGCCCGGTCACGCGGGCCCGATCGCCGATCGCGGCGGACGAGACCTTCGGCCCGGCAGTCGTGCCGGGCCGAGGTCGCGCATGCTCGAACCCCCCGCCCTCGCCCGGCCTCCGAGCGAGAGGGAACCGGTGTCCGCCTTCCTCATCAGCCTGGCCGTGATCTTCGTCGCGGAGCTGGGCGACAAGAGCCAGCTCATGGCCATGACCTTCGCCGCCCGCTTCCGGGCCCTCCCGGTACTGATCGGCATCACCGCCGCGACCGCGATCGTCCACCTCGCGAGCGTCGCGCTCGGCGCGGCCCTCGGCGCCGCGCTCCCGACCGGCCCGATCTCCATCCTCGCCGGCGCGGCCTTCCTCGGCTTCGCGCTGTGGACGCTGCACGGCGACGAGCTCGACGACGACGAGCGCGACCGGGCCCGCCGCGCGACGGGATCGGCGATCCTCGCCGTCGGCGGGGCGTTCTTCCTCGCCGAACTGGGCGACAAGACGATGCTCGCCACCGTCACCCTCGCCGCCGACCACGGCGGCCTCCTCGGGCTGACCGGCGTGTGGCTCGGCTCGACGGTCGGGATGGTCGCCGCCGACGCGCTCGCGATCGTCGTCGGCCAGATCCTCGGCCGCAGGCTCCCCGAGCGGGTCATCAAGTACGGCGCCGCGGCCGGATTCGCCGTCTTCGGCGTCCTGCTGCTGATCGAGGGCATCACCGCCTGACGCGGCGGGAACCATGGAGGCAGGGCCCTCGACCGCCGCGGGGCTCGCCGCGCAGGGGCCCGGACGGGAGTACGACCGTGGCCCTACCCGCCCCCCTGCCCCCACCGCCCCGGCGGGCGCTCGGCACGCGGCTCCAGCTGAGCGACGAGGCCGCCGCCCGCATCCGCGAGCTGATCATGGACGGCCGGGTCCGCCCCGGCGACTACCTGCGGCTCGAACGCCTCGCCATGGAGTTCGGCATCAGCGTCACCCCCGTCCGGGAGGCCTTGAAGACGCTGCGCAGCGAGGGGTTCGTGGTCCTGGAGCCGCGCCGCGGGTTCGTCGTCGCGCCGCTGTCGAAACGCGACGTCCAGGACCTGTTCTGGGTGCAGGCCGGCATCGCCGCCGAGCTGGCCGCGCGGGCCGTGCCGCGGATCGGCCCGGCCGCCCTGCGGGAGCTGGACGGCCTCCGGCTCGGGCTGGAACGCGCCATGGCCGCGCGCCGGCCCGACCTGATGGAGGACGGCAACCACCGCTTCCACCGGAAGATCAACCTGGCCGCCGGATCGCCCAAGCTCGCCTGGTCGCTCGGGACGGCGGCCCGGTACGTCCCGCGCGGGCTCTACGGGCGCCTCGCCGGCTGGCCGGACCTCGCCGTCCGCGACCACGCGCTGATCCTGGCGGCGCTGCGGGACGGCGACCCGCGGGCGGCGGCCCGGGAGATGCGCGCCCACATCGTCCAGGCCGGGGAACTGCTCGTCGCCCACCTCGAACGCCGCGGGATGTGGCGGGAGGAGCACTCGGGAGGAGCACTAACGTGAGCCCATGAGCCCGAGGATGAGCGCCGGTGAACGCCGCGAGCTCGCGGTCCGGGCCGCGATGGCCGAGTTCGCCCACGGCGGCTACGACGGCACCTCCACCTGGACGATCGCCCGGCGGATCGGCGTGTCGCAGCCCTACATGTTCCGGCTCTTCCCGTCCAAGCACGCCCTCTTCCTCGCCGCCGCCGAACGCTGCTTCGACGACATCGAGGACCGGCTGGCGGAGGCCGCCCGCGGGCGGCGCGGCCCGGACGCGATGGCCGCGATGGCGGAGGCCTACCGCCGGTTCCCGCGCGAGGACCCGACGCTCCCGCGGCTCCAGCTCAAGATCCACGCGGTCGCCGTCCGGGACGACGACGTGCGCCGGCTCGGCCGGATCCGCTGGGCGCGGCTGTGGCGGCTCGCCGCCGACCTGTCCGGCGAGCCGCCCGCGGAGGTGGCCCGGTTCATGTCGGACGGGCTGCTGGTCAACGTCCTCGCCGCGTACGGCGTCCCGTCCGGGCCCGACCTGCCCCGCTCGGCGGCGGACTGGGCGGAGGGGCTGCGCGGCGTGGAGACCAACGCCGACGGGCCGCAGACCTGACCGGTCGCCGCGCTATCCCTCCAGCCAGGCGTCGACCCCCGCCAGCAGCCGCCCCCGCAGGTCGGAGGGCGCGGCCGAGGCCCGGATCGACTGCCGGGCCAGCTCCGCCAGCTCGGCGTCGGAGAACCCGTGATCGGTGCGGGCCAGGTCGTACTGCCGCGCCAGCCGCGAGCCGAACAGCAGCGGGTCGTCGGCGCCCAGCGCGATCGACGCGCCCGCCTCGAACAGCCGCCGCACCGGCACGTCCGCCGCCGTCGCCGCCACCCCGAGCCCCACGTTCGACGCCGGGCACACCTCCAGCGTCACGCCCCGCTCCACGATCCGCTCCAGCAGCCGCGGGTCCTCGACCGCGCGGACGCCGTGCCCGATCCGGTCGGCCTCCAGCGTCTCCAGGCACTCCCGGACGCTCGCCGGCCCCAGCAGCTCGCCGCCGTGCGGATCCGACAGCAGCCCGCCGCGCCGGGCGATCCGGAACGCCCCCTCGAAGTCGTACGCCCGCCCCCGCCGCTCGTCGTTGGACAGCCCGAACCCGACGACGCCCTTCCCCGCGTACTTGACGGCGAGGCGCGCGAGCGTCTTGGCGTCCAGCGGATGCCGCGTGCGGTTGGCCGCGATCACCACGCCGATGCCGACGCCGGTCGCCTCCGAGGCCTCCCGCGCCGCGTCCAGCACCAGCTCCACGGTCGGCGTCAGCCCGCCGAACCGCGCCGCGTACCCGCTCGGGTCGACCTGGATCTCCAGCCAGCCGGACCCCTCGGCGGCCTCGTCCTCGGCCGTCTCGCGCAGCAGCCGGCGCAGGTCGTCCGGCGTCTGGAGCACCGACCGCGCGATGTCGTAGAGGCGCTGGAACCGGAACCAGCCGCGCTCGTCGGTCGCGTGCAGCCGGGGCGGCCAGTCCTCGACCAGGGCGTCCGGCAGGTGGACGTCGTGCAGTGCGGCGAGCTCCACGAGCGTGGAGTGCCGCATCGAGCCGGTGAAGTGCAGGTGCAGGTGCGCCTTGGGCAGCAGGGCCACGTCCGGGCGGGCGGGGCCGCGCACGGGGACGGGCTCCGCGCGGTCCGCCATGGAACGGTCCGGCATGGGGTGCGCCTCCGCCGGACGGGCTGAAAGGGTACGGGCCTCCATGAGCCAATGTTGCCGGATCCGCGCCCGCCCCGAACGCCGTCCCGGCAGGATCACCACACCGGACTACCTCGCATGACACGCGATGGCCATCCCGCCCATGGGCATCTCCGAAAAAACTTTGGAATCGCGTGCAACCCCTTCTGGCGACCGTGCGTATACGAGGGGCGCCAGAGAGAGACAGGCACCCCCCGCAGAGAAGTAGGGCAGAAGGGATACACCATGATCACGCTGAAGGCCGCCTTGATCGCGGCGTCCGCCATCGGGACCGTGGCCGTCGGTGGCGGCGCGACGTGGGCGATGACCGGCTCCCACGAGGCCGGCCTCCAGTCGCACGGCACCAAGGCCCCCGCCGCCACCCGCCAGGTCCAGGACGCCGCGCCCAAGACCGCCCCGACCTGCCTGCCGGCGAAGCCCGGCACGCCCAAGGTCCCCGACGCCGAGGCCAAGAAGAAGATCGAGCAGCACCTCAAGCAGAACCCGGCCACCGGGCAGCTGCCGCAGGGCCAGCTGCCCCAGACGAAGGTCCCGGCCGAGGGGCTGCCGAAGGCCGGCGTCCCGAACACCGAGGTCCCCGGCGTGAAGGCGCCGGACGGCAAGACCCTCCCGGCGCAGCCCGGCGTCCCGGCCAAGCCCGGCGTGCCCGCCAAGCCCGGCGTCCCGGCCGACCTGCCCACCTGCGTGCCGTCCACCGGCGACCTGCCCGGCGCCCCGGCGACCAAGCCGGACGCGCGCGTCCCGTCCCAGCCCGCCGTGCCCGCCGTGCCGAAGCTCGACTGCAGCACGCTGCAGCCCGCGGTGAAGGTCGGCGGCGCCGCCGAGAAGGCCGTCATGCTGACGAAGGGCCTGCGCTACGTGTCGTCCGTCCCGGGCTCCGCCGAGCTCCGCAAGCAGCAGGTCTGCGCCGTCACCCAGAAGTGGCAGGGCAAGGCCGGCCAGTGGCTCACCGTCGAAACGCTGAAGACCCAGCCCGGAATGACGCAGAATCAGCTGCGGCAGGCGCTGAAGCTTCCCGAGGGCGGCACCCCGATCAGCGTCGCCGGGGTGACCGGCTGGCAGGGCCCGAACGGTAGCGGCGTGCTGCTGTTCGACCCGAACGGCCACTCGCTGTTCGTCAACGGCAGCCCCGTCCTGGCCGGCAACGGGCTGAAGGACGTGGCCACCGCGCTGCACCAGGCGCACTGACGCAGAAGGCGCGGGCGGGCGGCTCCGGCGCGGGGGCCGTCCGCTCTCACTACACCGATCTGCCGGAACCGCTCTAGCCGGGACGGAGCACAGTGGGGCGTCGAGACGACGAGTCGTTCGTGGAGTTCGTGGCGGCACGCGGCGATGCCCTGCTGCGCGTCGCGGCGCTGATGTGCGGGGCCCGGCAGGACGCCGAGGACATCCTGCAGACCGCGCTGGAGAAGGCCTACCGCCACTGGGGGCGGCTGGAGGCAGGCAGCGATCCCGAGCCGTACGTCCGCCGGATCCTGGTCAACCTGGTGATCAGCCGGTCCCGGCGGTGGAAGGTGCTCCGGGAGATCCACATGGCGCGGCTGCCGGAGACGCCGGCCGCGTCCCCGAACCACGCCGTCGAGCTGAGAGGCACCCTCATGGACGAGCTGCGCAAGCTCGGCCCCAGGCAGCGGGCCGTGCTGGTGCTCCGGTTCTGGGAGGACCTCTCCGAGGCGGAGACGGCACAGGCTCTCGGCTGTTCGGTGGGAACGGTCAAGAGCCAGGCATCCCGGGGGCTCGCCAGGCTCCGGGAGCGCCTCGACAAGAACCTGGCGCCACTGGGGAGCTGAGCGATGGATCTGGAGAGTGAACTGCGGAAGGCCATGGCCGAGCAGGTGGCCGGGGCGTCCGCGTCGCCGTCGCTCGTCACCGACGTCAAACGGCGCCACCGGCGCCGCAGAGCCCGCGTCCACGCGGCCGCGGGAGTCGCGGCCGCCTCGGTCGCGGCGCTCGCCCTCGTGCCCACCTATCAGTCGTTCCGGGCCACACCGGCCGGGAGTTCGGAGACGGCTCGTCCCAAGGACACCGTCTCGGCTCTCCAGCTGCCGGAACGACCCTCCGCCCCGGGCCTCCCCGCGTCCCCGTCATCCAAGGGGAGGCCCGGGACGGACTCTTCGCCGAAGCCGGAGGCGCGGGAGTCGTCCGGCGGGGCGCCGCACAAGCCCGGACCCGGCGGCGCCCTCGGCGCGCTGCCGTCCTGGATCACCTACCTGCCGGACGGACTGGCGTCCACCGGGCCGTGCGAGGTGAGCGGGAGCGCCGAGCGCAAGACCACCACCTGCGGGTGGCGCGGCGGATCCGGGTGGGTGGAGATCGCCCTGGTGAAGGGCGGCGGGCTCACCGGCCCGCAGGACCTGACGAAGCCCGCGGGCGTCCCCGGGCGCACGACCGTCCGCGGGATGCCGGCGCTGGTCGGCGACCGGCCCGGCTCGGCCCGCCAGATCTCCTGGCTCGCGCGGCCCGGTGTCGGCGTCACCGTCACCGCGGCCGGCGCCGCCCGGGACCAGCTCATGCGCATCGCCGAGGGAGTGCGCCCCTGAGACCCCGCCCCGGCGGGACGTCGCGCGGCGGAGAGGGGCCGTGCGCGGGACGTCTCGCCGGGCATTCCGGGACGGGACCCGGCGGACCCGTCCCATCGGAAACCGGCCCCGGGCAGTGTGCGCCCGGGGCCGGTCCGTACGTCCAGGCCGAGTGACCGGGAGGGTCAGCCCGCCTCGGAGAGCAGCTTCCCGACGCGGGAGACGCCCTCGACGAGGTCGTCGTCGCCCAGCGCGTAGGAGAGGCGGAAGTAGCCCGGCGTGCCGAACGCCTCGCCAGGCACCAGCGCGACCTCGGCCTCCTCCAGGATCAGCGACGCCAGCTCCACCGACGTCTCCGGACGCTTGCCGCGCAGCTCCTTGCCCAGCAGGCCCTTGACCGACGGGTAGGCGTAGAACGCGCCCTCCGGCTCGGGGCACACGATGCCGGGGATCTCGTTCAGCATCCTCACCATCGTCTGGCGGCGCCGGTCGAACGCCGTGCGCATCTCCGCCACGGCCGACAGGTCGCCGGTCACGGCGGCGAGCGCGGCGGCCTGGGACACGTTCGCCACGTTGGACGTCGCGTGCGACTGGAGGTTCTGCGCGGCCTTCACCACGTCCGCCGGGCCGATCATCCAGCCGACCCGCCACCCGGTCATCGCGTAGGTCTTCGCCACGCCGTTCAGGACGAGCGTGCGGTCGGCCAGCTCCGGCACCACCACGGGCATCGAGTGGAACTCGGCGTCCCCGTACACGAGGTGCTCGTAGATCTCGTCGGTGACGACCCACAGGCCGTGCTCGGCCGCCCAGCGCCCGACGGCCTCGATCTCGTCCCGGGTGTAGACGGCGCCGGTCGGGTTGGACGGCGAGACGAACAGCAGCACCTTCGTCCGGTCGGTGCGGGCCGCCTCCAGCTGCTCGACGCTCACCTTGTAGCCGGTGGTCTCGTCGGCGACGACGTCCACGGGCACGCCGCCGGCCAGCTTGATCGACTCGGGGTAGGTCGTCCAGTAGGGCGTCGGGACGAGCACCTCGTCGCCCGGGTCGAGCAGCGCCGCGAACGCCTCGTACACCGCCTGCTTGCCGCCGTTGGTCACGAGCACCTGCGACGCCTCGACCGCGAGCCCGGAGTCGCGCCCCGTCTTCTCGGCGATGGCCGCGCGCAGCTCGGGCAGCCCGCCCGCCGGCGTGTACTTGTGGAAGCGCGGCACCCTGCACGCGGTCACCGCGGCCTCGACGATGTAGTCCGGGGTGGGGAAGTCGGGCTCGCCCGCGCCGAACCCGATGACCGGGCGGCCCGCCGCCTTCAGCGCCTTGGCCTTGGCGTCGACGGCCAGCGTGGCGGACTCGGAGATCGCGGCGATGCGCTTGGAGATGCGAGGACGGTCGATGCTCATGCCCCCATCGTTACAGATCGGCCCGCGTGACCCGAGCCATATATCCGGGCCGGTCGGACGGGGCGCGGCCGCCGCGTTCCCGCCGATCTCCGGGTATCGGTTCGACGCGGGCCCCTCCGGCACGTAGACTCACCCAGCAAGTGACGCGTCGCCGGTATACGAGCCTGTCCGCACCCGGGCACCTTCGTGAGGCCGTAAGCTGGGACGCGACACCACCCCGGCCCCGCGGCCGGGCTTCTCCTTAGCCGGAGAACGAAGGGCAGTGGCTCAATTGGTAGAGCTCCGGTCTCCAAAACCGGCGGTTGGGGGTTCGAGTCCCTCCTGCCCTGCGAGGTGCGGTGCGCGCACCCGTGCCGGCCGCGCCACGGCGTCGCCGTGGCACTCCGCGGCACGGGACAGCGCGGCAACCACATTGGTGGTTGGATCACGACCTATGAGGTGAACGGCGGCAAATGGCGACTGAGACCGACGAGCGCGACGAGCCCGAGGCCAAGGACGAGGGCAAGACCAAGAAGAAGTCCTCCTCCGGGCGGACCTCGCCCGCCCTCTTCGTGCGCCAGGTCATCGCCGAGCTGCGCAAGGTCATCTGGCCGACGCGGCGGGAGCTCATCACCTACACGACCGTCTCGCTGATCTTCGTTCTGGTCATGGTCGCGATCGTCTCCGGCGTCGACTACGGGCTGCAGAAGGGCGTCTACTCCATCTTCGGCTGACGCCGCGCAGCCGGCGCCGCGCGCCGGGGGAGCCCGCCGTACCATCGCAAGTCCATCACCGCAGACCGAGAGAAGAGTCACCGTGTCCGAGCCCTCACAGCCCTACGACGAGGCCGTTGACGAGGCCCAGTCCGCTGCGGCTGCTGCGGCAGACCAGGCGGCGCAGCCCGCCGACGAGGCGGCCGAGGCGGTCGTCTCCGCCGGCGGCGCCGAGCCGGCGGACACGAAGCCGGAGGGCGAGGGCCCCGCGCCGGACGCGGCCGAGGACGCCGCCGAGCTCGCCGACTCCGTGACGGACGAGGAGCCGGCCGAGGACGAGGAGGCCGCGGAGCCTCCGGCCGACCCGTACGCCGACTTCAAGATGCAGCTGCGCCTCCAGCCGGGCGACTGGTACGTCGTGCACTCCTACGCGGGGTACGAGAACCGGGTCAAGACCAACATCGAGACCCGCACCCAGACCCTCAACATGGAGGACTACATCTTCCAGATCGAGGTCCCGCAGCACGAGGTGACCGAGATCAAGGGCGGCAAGCGCCAGAAGGTCAACGAGAAGGTCCTGCCGGGCTACATCCTCGTCCGGATGGAGCTGACCGACGAGTCGTGGGCCGCGGTCCGCAACACCCCGGGCGTCACCGGGTTCGTCGGCCTGCTGAACAAGCCGTCCCCGCTCAGCCTGGACGAGGTCGCCAACCTGCTGGCCCCCGAGCCCGAGGAGGGCGTCGCCAAGGCCACCAAGGAGCAGGCCAAGGTCACCGCCACCGTCGACTACGAGGTCGGCGAGTCGGTCACCGTCATGGACGGCCCCTTCGCCACCCTCCCCGCGACCGTCAACGAGATCAACGCCGAGCAGCAGAAGCTCAAGGTCCTGGTCTCGATCTTCGGCCGCGAGACCCCGGTCGAGCTGAGCTTCAACCAGGTCTCCAAGATCTGACGGAGCCTTCGCGCTCCGCTCTCTATAGCGGTTCCTACACGGGGGATGCGTCCCAGCCGCCGTGTTGCCCGGGTGACCGGGAGTCGGAACCACCGATAAATGGGACAAAGGGGTTCGCATGCCTCCGAAGAAGAAGATCGCCGCGCTCGTCAAGGTCCAGCTCCAGGCCGGGCAGGCCACGCCGGCGCCGCCGGTCGGTACCGCGCTCGGTCCGCACGGCGTCAACATCATGGACTTCTGCAAGCAGTACAACGCCGCCACGGACTCCCAGCGCGGCAACGTCATCCCCGTAGAGATCACCATCTACGAGGACCGGTCGTTCAGCTTCATCACCAAGACCCCGCCGGCCGCGCAGCTCATCCTCAAGGCCGCGGGCGTGGAGAAGGGCAGCGGCGAGCCGCACAAGACCAAGGTCGGCTCGGTCACCCGCGACCAGATCCGCGAGATCGCGACGACCAAGATGCCCGACCTCAACGCCAAGGACCTGGACGCCGCCGAGAAGATCGTCGCCGGCACCGCGCGGTCGATGGGCATCGAGGTCAAGTAAGTCACCCGGTGGGAGGGCCCGCTTCGGCCCGTACCACGAGTTCCAGTGGAGGAACGCGCATGAAGCGCAGCAAGAGCTACCGCGCCGCGGCGGAGAAGATCGACCGCGAGCGGCTGTACAGCCCGGTCGAGGCCGTCAAGCTGGCCAAGGAGACCGCGGTCACCAAGTTCGACGCGACCGTCGAGGTCGCCCTGCGGCTGGGCGTCGACCCGCGCAAGGCCGACCAGATGGTCCGCGGCACGGTCAACCTGCCGCACGGCACCGGCAAGACCGCCCGCGTGCTCGTCTTCGCCGTCGGCGCCAAGGCGCAGGAGGCCGAGGCGGCGGGCGCTGACCTGGTCGGCTCGGACGACATGATCGAGCGGATCCAGGGCGGCTTCCTGGACTTCGACGCCGTGGTGGCGACGCCGGACCAGATGGGCAAGGTCGGACGGCTCGGCCGGGTCCTCGGCCCGCGCGGCCTGATGCCGAACCCGAAGACCGGCACGGTCACCATGGACGTGGCGAAGGCCGTCACCGACATCAAGGGCGGCAAGATCGAGTTCCGGGTCGACCGGCACGCGAACCTGCACTTCATCATCGGCAAGGCGTCCTTCGACGAGCGCCAGCTGGTGGAGAACTACGCCGCGGCCGTGGATGAGATCCAGCGGCTCAAGCCGTCCGCGGCGAAGGGCCGGTACGTCAAGAAGGCGTCGCTGACCACGTCGATGGGCCCGAGCATCCCGGTGGACCCGAACGCGGTCCGCAACATCACGGCGGAGCTCGAAGAGGTCTGATCCAGCGTCATCGAGCAGGGCGTCCCCGGTTGCGGCCGGGGGCGCCCTGCCGCTTTTCGGGCGGGGCACCGGGGCGGGCGGCCGGATACACGGATCGCGGTCCGGAACCGGACAATGTGGCTTTCGACTTGCTTTGTTACCAATGGGGAACTTGGTGTTGAATTGCCCGGGTGAAGCGTCGAACCGACCGGGCCATCGCCATCTCCGCCGTGACCGCGGTGGCGGTCGTGCCCACGGCGATCCTGATGGTGGTCAAGGTCGGGGGCGACGGCCCGAAGGACGGCGGAGCGCCGCCGGCCGCCGCGAACATGGCCAACCGGGACCCCGCGAACCCGAACGGCTCGGCGTCCGGGACGGTCACGCCGGGCGCGCCCGGCGCGCCGGGCTCCGGGACGGGCGCGGGCGCGCGGCCGGGCACCCCCGGCTCCGGCGGCGGGGGCGCCGCGCACGGGCTGCCGACGGCACCGCCGCAGCCGGGCCCCAGCCTGCACTCCTTCACCCGCACGACGGACATGAAGGTGACGATCGGGTCGAACGGCGACTACCGGCACGCCACCGAGACCGCCACGTTCACGCTGTACCCGAAGTTCGCGATGAAGGCCGTCGGCGTGACGCAGGCGATGCGGGGCGGCGAGCTCAGCAAGATCACCCAGAGGGTGATCGTGCAGGGCAACGACCTCAAGGGCTTCGACGGGCAGAAGTGGACGCGGTCGACGCTGACCGCGGCGCAGCTCGGCACGCTGCAGAGCGGCTCCGACCCGCGGCAGTTCACCTTCATGATCGGGACGCTGCCCGGCATGACCGCGAGCGAGCCGGACGCGTCCGGCAACACCCGCTTCACCGCGCAGGCGCTGATGGGCGGCGTGTACGCGCTGCTGCCGCGGGACGCGGCGGCGGAGATGCGCAAGTGGGTTCCCGACAGCGCCGGCTGCGGGCTCGACCTGTTGGCCGACAGCAAGGCCCGCCCGACCACGATCGCCCTGAACGCGCAGGCGCCGGGCGCCGCCCTCACCGGCACGATGAGCTTCGGTTCCTACCGCTGACGCAGGCGGCGCCGGGTGACCGAACGGCACCTCGGCGGCTACGCCGTTGGTCGTACGGTGCGGGGGGCCGTTCGTACCACCGGGGGATGTGGCGACGTTGGCGCCTCGGGACACTGGGTAACACCAGCAGGGCGACAAGGGAGGCTCAACCCTCATGAATCGACGACTCGTGGTGGCGGCCGGAGGCACCGCCGTGGGTGCCGCTCTCCTCCTGTCCGGATGCAACGGGGACGGGTCGGAGACGAACACCGGCAACATGAAGCTGACCGCCGGGCAGGCGCTGCTGAAGGCGTCCGAGAAGACCGGGAAGACCGACACGTTCAAGGCCGACCTGACCGTGACGGGCACCGGCGACGGCGGCGGCAAGATCCACGCCAACGGGCAGTTCCGGCTGCGTCCCTCGCTGGAGTTCAGCGCGAAGCTGGACGAGTTCAGCAAGAACGGGCAGACCGTCCCGGGTGCCGAGGGGCAGGCGGTCTACAAGGGCAACGTGCTGTACGCCAAGGTCCCGCAGCTCGCCCAGTTCGTCAGCGGCGGCAAGCCGTGGGTGAAGATCGACGTGAACCAGGTCGCGCAGCGCACCGGGTTCGACGTGCAGAGCCTGGTCTCCCAGGTGCAGAAGGTGGACCCGGCCGAGCAGACGAAGATGTTCACCGGTTCCAAGGACGCCCGCCGGGTCGGCACCGAGACGGTCGACGGCGTCAAGACCACCCACTACACCGGGACGGTGACCGTCGACGACGCGCTGAAGCGGCTCGACGCGCAGTCGCGCGAGAAGGTCCAGAAGTGGCTGCCGAAGGACCGCGGGAACGGCAAGATCAACTTCGATCTGTGGACGGACGGCGGCAACCTGCCGCGCAAGCTCGTGTCCAAGGCGACCGGCACCGGGGGCGACAACGGCACCGTGACCGTCCTCTACAGCGACTACGGCAAGTCGTTCGACGTGAACACGCCGCCCTCCGACCAGGTGGGTGAGCTGACGATCGGCAACCTGCTCGGCGGCAACTAGGAACGGATGAACCTCGGCGGTCTCCTTCGCGTCTCATGTACCGTCCGGCCCCATCGTCCGGGCCGCCCAGAGACCAAGGAGACCCCCACGATGATCCGTCGTTTCGCCGCAGGCACGGCGCTGGCCACCGGCCTCGCCCTCTCGCTGACCGGCTGTCTCGGGGACGCCGGGAAGACGGTGGACGAGGCCGGCAAGGGACTCAAGCTGTCGGCCGCGCAGGTCCTCGGCAAGACCGCCCAGAAGACCGGGCAGATCGACTCCTTCCAGGCTGACATGTCGATGGCGATGACCGGTTCGTCCAACGGCAACATGTCGGCGTCCGGCACCATGCAGTACCGCACGAAGCCCGACCTCGCCTACAGCATGAAGTTCACGGAGATGAACGTCGCGGGCCAGTCGATGTCCGGCATGGAGCAGCGGCTGGTGGGCCGGACCATGTACATGAAGATGCCGGCGCTGAACCAGCTCGGCGGCGGCTCCGGCAAGCCGTGGCTCAAGATCTCGCTGGACGAGCTGGGCCGCAAGTCGGGCATGAACATCGAGGAGCTGCTCCAGCAGTCCCAGCAGATGGACCCGGTGCAGAACACCAAGATGCTGACGGCGTCCAAGGACGCGCGCGAGGTCGGCAAGGAGACGGTCGACGGCGTCGAGACGACCCACTACACGGGGACGTACCGGATGGAGGACGCCATCGCGAAGCTGTCCCCCGAGACGCAGGACGCCTACCGCAAGAGCGTCGGCGCGACCGGCATGGACGCCATGCACTTCGACCTGTGGGTGGACGGCCAGCAGGTGCCGCGCAAGATGACGATGAAGTCGCAGCAGACGTCGGAGGGGACGATGACCCTGACGATGAAGTACCGCGACTTCGGCAAGCCGGTGCAGATCACCGAGCCGCCGGCGAGCGAGGTCGCCGACTTCGGCGAGCTGATGAGCCGCCTCGGGACCGGCTCCGGCCTTCCCGGCAGCTGATCGCCCGCCTTCCGCGCCGAGGGACCGCACCCCGCATGGGGCGCGGTCCCTCGTTCGTGTCCGCCGATTTGGTCTCCCCGGGGGACGCACGTATCCTGTTCCGTGCCGAAGACCGCCGGTCGTCATCTCCCTGAGGTGACCGAAGGACCCGACACCCGTTCGGGCGGCCTGCGTAGGTGAGACGAGAGCTTCCCGCATGGCCTCCGTGCCGTGCCTGGACGCCCCGTGCGCCTGCGCCGGGGCGTTTTTTGGTGGACCCGCATCGCCGTCCCCCGGGACGGCCGCGGGTCGGACCACCCAGGTAATCGGAAGGAGGGCTATGGCCAAGGCCCACAAGGACGCGGCGATCGCCGAGCTCAAGAGCGAGTTCGAGAGCTCCAACGGCGCCGTGCTGACCGAGTACCGCGGGCTTTCCGTCGCGCAGGTCAAGGAGCTGCGCGCCAACCTCGGCGAGACCGCGCGGTTCCGCGTGGTGAAGAACACGCTGACCAAGCGCGCCGCGAACGAGGCCGGTGTCGACGAGCGGTTCCGTGACCTGCTCGAAGGCCCGTCGGCCATCGCGTTCGTCCGCGGTGACGTGGTCGAGGCCGCCAAGGGCCTGCGCGACTTCGCCAAGTCGAACCCGATGCTGGTGATCAAGGGCGGCTTCATCGACGGTCAGTCGATGGACGCGGCCGAGGTCACCCGCCTCGCGGACCTCGAGTCGCGCGAGGTGCTCCTCGCGAAGCTGGCCGGTGCGATGAAGGGCTCGATGGCGAACGCCGCCGCGCTGTTCAATGCGCTGCCGACGCAGGCCGCCCAGCTCGCCGAGGCGCTGCGCGCCAAGCGCGAGTCCGAGGGCGAGGCCGCCGAGGCGCCGGCCGCCGAGGCGCCCGCCGAGTAGGCACACCCGCGGTTCCGTAAACACCCCAGTTCTCAAGCCATAGCGGAGGAAACATCATGGCGAAGCTCAGCACCGACGAGCTGCTCGACGCGTTCAAGGAGATGACCCTTCTCGAGCTGTCGGAGTTCGTGAAGCAGTTCGAGGACGTCTTCGACGTCAAGGCCGCCGCGCCGGTCGCGGCCGTCGCGCCCCAGCAGGTCGGCGGTGACGGCGGTGGCGAGGAGGCCGCCGCGCAGGACGAGTTCGACGTCATCCTCGAGGGTGCCGGCGACAAGAAGATCCAGGTCATCAAGGAGGTTCGCGCCCTGACGAGCCTCGGCCTGAAGGAGGCCAAGGACCTGGTCGACGGCGCGCCGAAGCCGCTGCTGGAGAAGGTCAACAAGGAGACGGCCGACAAGGCCAAGGAGGCCCTGGAGAAGGCGGGCGCCTCGGTCACCGTCAAGTAGGACGCTCCAGAGCTCCGGAGCCCGCGCGGCTCCACCGCTCTCCAAGGAGGCGGTCATCCCCGGTCGGGGTGGCCGCCTCCTTCGCGTCCGGTCCGCGGCGCTTGTCGTGGAGCGTGAAGGGTGTGAGGGGTGAGGGGTGTTCGTCCGTTTTCTGTGCCGAGGTGACAAACGCCTGTGGAAAACCGTGCGTCCCGGC
Organism: Actinomadura sp. B10D3; assembly: GCF_039871695.1. Classification (NCBI taxonomy): domain Bacteria; kingdom Bacillati; phylum Actinomycetota; class Actinomycetes; order Streptosporangiales; family Thermomonosporaceae; genus Actinomadura; species Actinomadura sp. B10D3. The sequence continues at coordinate 13,116 of NZ_JBDPLY010000046.1, read as the reverse complement.
GGGTTGTGCGGTTTCCGGTCCCCGGCGTAGCGTCCCGTTCTGACGCTGTGGTCACATCCGGCCGCGCAGGCCCCACCGGTGACGGCGGGACGTCCGGTCGCAGCCGTCGGTCGGCACCTCCCTTGAGACGCCGGTTCTTGGACCACTAGTCTCATTGGCGCTGTAAGTAACGATTGTCTTACGACGTCGCATTTAGCCGCTGATCTGGGCAGGAACCCCTTCCTTTTGGACGGGGGGCCGCTACGGTAGTGGAACCCGTCTCGGCTACCGGACGGTAGCAACACGGCGGACACACGGTGTGACGACAGAAAGAGCCTGAGTGCTACTCGCTCATTGGTTCGGGATTCCCCCGGCCTGGACGAAAGGTGACGAGTGGGCGTCGAGATCAGAGTCGAGGGCCTGACGAAATCCTTCGGCCGCCAGGTGATCTGGCAGGACGTGTCGCTGACCATCCCCGCAGGGGAGATCTCCGTTCTCCTCGGTCCGTCCGGTACCGGCAAGTCGGTCTTCCTGAAGTCGCTCGTGGGGCTGCTCAAGCCCGACCGCGGGCACATCTGGATCGGCGACCGGGACCTGCCCTATCTCCCCGAGTCGCAGCTGTACGACACCCGGAAGCTGTTCGGCGTCCTCTTCCAGGACGGCGCGCTGTTCGGCTCGATGAACCTCTTCGACAACATCGCCTTCCCGCTCCGCGAGCACACCAGGAAGTCCGAGTCCGAGGTCAAGCGCATCGTCCTCGAGAAGATGGAGATGGTCGGCCTCCTCGGCGCCGAGCACAAGCTCCCCGGCGAGATCTCCGGCGGCATGAAGAAGCGCGCGGGCCTCGCCCGCGCCCTCGTGCTCGACCCCGAGATCCTCCTCGTGGACGAGCCGGACTCCGGCCTCGACCCCGTCCGCACCGCGTTCCTGAACCAGGTCTTCATCGACCTCAACGCGCAGATCGGCGCGACGTTCCTGATCGTCACCCACGACATCAACACCGCCCGGACCGTTCCCGACAACATCGGCCTGCTGTACCAGCGGCATCTGGCGATGTTCGGGCCCCGGGAGATGCTGCTGTCCAGCGAGGAGCCGGTCGTCCGGCAGTTCCTCAACGCCAGCAAGGTCGGCCCCATCGGCATGTCCGAGGAGAAGGACGAGTCCGAGCTGGAGGCCGAGGCCAAGATGGGCCTCGACTCCGGCAAGCTGCCCCCCATCCCGCCGCAGCAGATGCCGAGCAACGGGCTGCTGCGCGCCGGGATGCACGCGCCCGGCGCCTGGTGCGCCGCGCACGGCGTCACCCCGCCGCCCGGCTCGTTCATCGACGACCTCGGCCGCAACTGGGTGGAGGAGTGGCCGCGGTACGTGGCGTCCATGGCGCCCGTCGGCGCCCCGGCCGGCGGCGCGCAGGGGTCGCCCGGCGGCCTGCCGCCCGCGGGCCCGCCCCCCGGCGGCCCCGGCCGCTTCCCCGGCAACCCCCCGCCCGGACAGCCAGGGGCGGGTGCTGGCTACTGATGTCCACTCCTGACACCGGCATCGGCGCGGGCCGGCCAGGGGACGGGAAAGGCGGAGGCTCCTCCGTGTCGTTCCGCAAGATCGGGGACGGCGCGGCCAACGTCCTCGTCAAGGAGCCGGGACGGTTCTTCGCCCTCTGCCTGGACGTGGGCCGTGCGCTGTTCAAATGGCCGTTCCAGTGGCGCGAGTTCATCCAGCAGGCCTGGTTCATCGTCAGCGTCACCGTCGTACCGACCATGCTGGTCGCGATCCCGTTCGGCGGCGTCCTGTCGTTGCAGGTCGGCGGGCTGATCCGGCAGCTCGGCGCGCAGTCCTACACCGGCGCGACCGCGGTGGTCGCGATCGTCCGGGAGGCCAGCCCGCTGGTCACCTCGCTGCTGGTCGCGGGCGCCGCCGGGTCGGCGATGTGCGCCGACATCGGGTCCCGGAAGATCCGCGAGGAGATCGACGCGATGGAGGTGCTGGGCATCAACCCGCTGCACCGCCTCGTGGTGCCGCGGATGCTCGCCTGCGCGTTCGTCGCGCTGTTCCTCAACGGGCTGGTCTCGGTGGTCGGCCTGCTCGGCGGCTACTTCTTCAACGTGATGCTCCAGGGCGGCACGCCCGGCGCCTACCTGGCGTCGTTCAACGCGATCGCGCAGCTCCCCGACCTGCTGCAGGCCGAGTTCAAGGCGTTCGTGTTCGGCATCACCGCCGGCCTGGTCGCCGCCTACAAGGGCCTGAACGCCAAGGGCGGGCCGAAGGGCGTCGGCGACGCGGTGAACCAGACCGTGGTCATCACGTTCATGCTGCTCTTCCTGGAGAACTTCTTGATCTCCACCCTGTACTTCCAGTTCGTCCCGTCGAAGGGGATGTGATGGCGAGCGGACGGGCGTCGTCTGGACTGAGGAGCGCGGGGAGCTTGCGACCGGAGCGACGAGGGAAGACGGCGCCAAGGACGGCCGCTCGCAGCCGAGCGGAGGCGAGGCAATGAGCACGGCCCCCGGGAAGACGGGTAAGGCGGTCTCGCGGGTGGTGAGCGCGCCGCTGGACCGGCTGGACGACTTCGGGCACCAGATGTCGTTCTACGCCCGCGCGTTCGCGTGGGTGTTCCGGGTGCTGCGCCGCTACCGCACCGAGGTGCTGCGGCTGCTCGCGGAGGTGAGCCTCGGCACCGGCGGCCTCGCGGTGATCGGCGGCTCGGTGGTGATCGTCGGCTTCATGACGTTCTTCACCGGCAGCCAGGTCGGCCTGCAGGGCTATGAGTCCCTGAACCAGATCGGCACCGCCGCGTTCACCGGGTTCGTCGCGTCCTACTTCAACACGCGCGAGATCGCGCCGCTGGTGTCGGCGCTGGCGCTGTCGGCGACGGTCGGCTGCGGGTTCACCGCGCAGCTCGGCGCGATGCGGATCTCGGACGAGATCGACGCGCTGGAGGTCATGGCCGTCCCGTCGATGCCGTTCCTCGTCACCACCCGGATGCTGGCCGGGATGATCGCGGTCATCCCGCTGTACATCGTGGGCCTGCTCGCCTCCTATGGGGCGACGCGGGTGATCGTGACGATGTTCTACGGCCAGTCGACCGGCACCTACGACCATTATTTCCATTTGTTCCTACCGCCGTACGACATCTTGTGGTCGTTCGGCAAAGTGATCATTTTCGCGGTACTGGTGATGCTGATCCACTGTTACTACGGCTACCACGCGAGCGGAGGGCCGGCGGGCGTCGGCGTCGCGGTGGGCCGCGCGGTGCGGACCAGCATCGTGGTGATCAACGTGGCGGACCTGCTGCTCGGCATGGCCATCTGGGGGACGACGACGACCGTGCGGATCGCGGGGTGACCGGGATGAGCGCAGCGAACCGGGGGGTGTGGGGGGTCGTCCCCCCACAGGAGGCAGGGTCATGAGTCAACGCGTGCGTTACCGGGTGCTCGGTCTCTCGATGGTCATCGTGATCGCCCTGCTGCTGGCGCTGACCGTGGCGCTGTTCAACAAGGCGTTCACGCCGGTGCTCAAGGTGACGGTGAAGAGCGAGCGGGCCGGCCTGCAACTCCTGCCGCACTCGGACGTGAAGGTGCGCGGGCTGATCGTCGGGGAGGTGCGCGACACCGACGCCACCGCCGACGGCGCGACGCTCCACCTGGCGCTCGACCCGGACAAGGCGGAGCTGGTCCCGCGGAACGTCCAGGCGCGGCTGCTGCCGAAGACGCTGTTCGGCGAGAAGTACGTGGACCTGCAGATCCCGGCGCAGCCGGGCCCGCTGGGCCTGCGCGAGGGCCAGGTGATCCAGCAGGACCGCTCGCAGGCCGCCGTCGAGATCGACAAGGTGCTGAACGACCTGCTCCCGCTGCTGCAGGCGGTGAAGCCGGCGCAGCTGAACGCGACGCTGAACGCGCTGGCGACGGCGCTGCAGGGCCGCGGCGACCAGATCGGCCGCAACATCGAGGAGGCGGACGAGCTGCTGCGCAAGGTGAACCCGCAGCTCGGCACGCTGGTGCACGACCTGCACGGCCTCGCGGACGTGTCCGACATCTACCACGCCGCGGCGCCCGACCTGATCCAGACGCTGCGCAACCTCAACGTGACCAGCCGGACGATCACCGACAAGACGGCGACCATCGAGCAGCTGATCCCGGCGACGACCGCGCTCGCGCAGGACGGCGACGTGTTCATGCGGCACAACGCCCCGAAGATCATCGGCTTCAACATCGCGAACCGGGACGGACTGGACCTGGTCGCCCGGTACTCGCCGTCGCTGCCGTGCGTGTTCGCCGGGCTGATGAAGATCAAGCCGGAGGCCGAGCGGGTGGCCGGCGGGGGCGGGTCGAAGACCTTCAACCTGACCGTCGAGATCGTCAAGCCGCGGCCGGGCTACAAGTACCCGCTGGACAAGCCGGAGGCCAGGGACCAGCGCAACCCGCGCTGCTACGGCCTGCCGAACCCGAAGGTGCCCTCGCCCGACTACCTGGCGCTGGACGGGACGCAGGACGACCTGTGGTGGAAGAACCCAGATGACCCGAACGGCGGCGGCCGGGGCCGGGCGCTGTCCAACGTCTTCGTGGACCCGGGGTCGATGAGCGAGAAGGAAAAGATCAAGAGCGTGCTCGGGCCGGTGACGCGGACCCCCGCCGACCAGCTGTCCGACGTCGCCGCGCTGATGTTCGGCCCGCTGCTCGCGGACGGATCGGTGGTGACGGTCAAGTGAGGACGACGAGCGCGGCGGTCAAGTTGGCGATCTTCGTGGTCGTCACCTCGGTGGCCACCGGCACGCTGGCGATGACGATCTCCAACATGCGCTTCCGGGAGACCGCCACCTACAAGGCGATCTTCACCGACGTGACCGGGCTGCTGGACAACGACGACGTCCGCGTCGCGGGCGTCCGGGTCGGCCAGATCGAGCACATCGAGCTGTACAAGGGCACCCAGGCGAAGGTCACGTTCAGCCTGGAGAAGGACGGCGTCTTCAAGGCGGGGCTGCCGACGTCCACGCAGGCGCAGATCCGCTACCGCAACCTGATGGGCCAGCGGTACCTCGCGCTGACCGACGGCGCCGGGCCGGCCAACGACTACCTCAAGCCCGGCGGGACGATCCCGGCCTCGCGGACCAAGCCGGCGCTCGACCTGACGACGCTCTTCAACGGCTTCCGGCCGCTGTTCACCGCGCTGGAGCCGAAGGACGTCAACACGCTCGCGATGCAGATCATCCAGGTACTGCAGGGCGAGGGCGGGACGATCAACAGCCTGCTCGCGCACGTGGCGTCGCTGACCAACACGCTCGCCGACCGGGACAAGGTCATCGGCCGGGTGATCGACAACCTGAACACCGTGCTCGGCACCATCGACGAGCGGCACACCGAGGTCAACCGGCTGATCACGGACCTGCGCGCGTTCGTCAGCGGGGTGTCCGGCGACCGCAAGGCGATCTTCGACTCGGTCTCGGCGATCAACGACCTGACCGGCACCACGCAGGACCTGCTCGCCGACGCCCGCCCGGACCTCCGCGACGACATCGCCGGGCTGCGCAAGCTCACCGGGACGTTCGCCGCGAACGGCAAGGACATCGACGCGGGCTTGAAGCGGAGCCCGAACCAGCTGGAGGAGCTGGTGAACATCTCCTCCTACGGCTCCTGGTTCAACATGTACATCTGCGGTCTCGACGCGCGGGTGCGGCTGCCCGGCGGACCGGTCTACCAGACGCCGGCGATCGTGAACGAGAACGCGAGGTGCAAGTAGATGAGGGTCTCGTTCCGGGAACGCAACCCGGTCCCCATCGCGCTCTCCGGGTTCGCGATCATCATCCTCGCGGTCGCGCTGGCGCTGAACCTGGACAGCCTCCCGCTCGTCTCCGGCGGCAGGGTCCACACCGCCGCGTTCAAGGAGGCGGCGGGGCTGAAGCCCGACGAGGAGGTCCGCATCGCGGGCGTCAAGGTCGGCAAGGTCACCGACGTCGAGCTGGACGGCGACCACGTCAAGGTCACCTTCCGGGTGGACGACGGTGTGAAGCTCGGCGACCGCACCGGCGCCGACATCAAGATCAAGACCGTGCTCGGCGCGCACTACGTGGCGCTGACGCCGCAGGGCGGGGGCAAGCTCGGCCGGCACATCCCGATCGACCGGACGCACGTCCCGTTCGAGATCGTGCCGGCGATCAGCGGGCTGACCGAGCGGATCGAGGACATCGACGTCAAGCAGGTCGCGAAGTCGTTCGACGTGCTGTCGGAGACGTTCAAGAACTCGCCGGAGGAGGTCCGGGCGTCGCTGCAGGGGCTGCGCCGGCTGTCCAACACGGTCGCGTCCCGCGACGACCAGCTGCACGAGCTGGCGGGCAAGGCCAAGGACGTCTCGCAGCTGCTCGCCGACCGCAACCAGGACTTCGCCAAGCTCGTCCAGGACGGCGACAAGGTGCTCCAGGCGGTGCAGGCGCGGCGCGCGGTCATCCACCAGCTGCTGATCAACACGGTGACCCTGTCGCAGCAGGTCAACGCGCTGATCAAGGAGAACGAGAAGCAGTTGCGGCCGATGCTCGACAACCTGGCCAAGGTCAACAGGATCCTGTTGAAGAACCAGAACAACCTGGACCGGATCCTCCAGCTGTTCGCGCCGTTCGCCCGGCAGTTCTCCGACGTCACCGGTACCGGACGGTGGTTCGACTCGTGGATCCAGAACCTCCTCCCCATCCCCGCCTCGATCCAGAACCCCCCGAGCGGCGGCGGGGCCAAGACCGACAAGCAGGGCGGCCGGCAGGGCGGCGGCTCGTCCGGCACCGGCCAGACCGGCAACCGCAGCGACAACCCGTTGCCCTTCCTCCCGTGAGCAGGCAGGTCACCCGTGCGTAGTTCAGCGACCATCCTCCGCCTCGGCGGCGCGATCCTCGCCGTCGCGGTGCTGGCGGCCGTGCTCCTGCTGGTCTTCCAGGAGCCGCAGCAGCGCCACCTGACGGTGTACTTCACCAAGACGGTCGGCCTGTACGAGGGCGCCGACGTCCGCATCCTCGGGATCCCGGTCGGGAAGGTCACGAGCGTCGAGCCGGTGGGCGAGTCGGTGAAGGTCGAGCTGGAGTACGACGCCAAGTACAAGGTCCCGGCGAAGCCGGAGGCCTGGATCGTCAACCAGAGCCTCGTCGCCGACCGGTACGTCCAGTTGACTCCCCCCTACAAGAGCGGCCCGGTCCTCGCCGACGGGGCGACCCTGACCACGAGCCAGACCCACGTCCCGGTCGAGGTGGACCAGATCGGCGGCAGCCTTAACGAGCTGTCCAAGGCGCTCGGCCCGCAGGGCGCGAACGCGCCGGACGCGGACGGCACCGGGTCCCTGTCGCGGCTGCTGCAGGTCGGCGCCGCGAACCTGGACGGGAACGGCGAGGACATCCGGCAGACGATCGCGGACACGTCCAAGGCGCTCAGCACGCTGAGCACCGACCGCGGCGACGTGGCGGACACGATCCGGAACCTGCGGATCATCACCGACGCGATGAAGGCCAACGACCAGCAGATCAAGTCGTTCTCCACCCACCTGAACGGGGTGTCCGGGCAGCTGGCGGGGGAGAAGGAGGAGCTCAGCGCGGCCCTCAACACGCTGGCCCCGACGCTGCGGAACGTGCAGCGGTTCGTCAAGGACAACCGCAGCGAACTGGCCTCCAACGTCCGGCAGCTCGCCCAGATCACCGGCGTGCTGGTGAAGGAGAAGGACGCGCTCGCCGAGATCCTCACGGCCGGCCCGCTCGCCGTGAACAACCTGGCCCGCGCCTACGACCCGATCAGCGGCACCATCCACACCCGCAACAACTTCCGCCAGTTCCACAACCTGGCCGACTGGATCTGCTCGCTGGCGTACTCGGTCGGCACGCCCGCCAAGCAGTGCCTGGACTTCGTCTCGCCGGCGAACGGCCTCGGGAAGGTGCTGACGGGCCTCAGCCTGGACCTGTCGTGGCTCACGGCGCTGACCACGCACTACGACCCGGTGCCGATCCCGCCGGACGCCTACGGCCCCGGCGGCCGGTCCGGCGGCAAGACGAGCAAGAACGCCCGGACGAACAGGACGGCGACGGCCGGCGGCCAGAGCAGGCCGAAGGACATCACCGCGCTGCTGCCTGGAGGTGGCCGATGAGCAGGACATGGGGCGCCCGCCGGCCCGTCCACCGGGCACGGCTGCTCGGCGCCGCCGCGCTCGCGGGCGTGACGGCCCTGTCCGGCTGCACGTTCAACGGCGTGGAGTCGCTCCCGCTGCCCGGCGGCCCCGACCTCGGCTCGAACCCCACCACCGTGAAGATCGAGTTCGCGAACGTGCTCGACCTCGTCCCGAAGTCCGCGGTCAAGGTGAACGACGTGTCGGTGGGCCGGGTCGAGAAGATCGAGCTGGAGGGGCAGCAGGGTGCGCCGGGCGGCGGATGGCACGCCATGGTCACGGTCAAGATCCGCAAGGACGTCCGGCTTCCCGACAACGCCCTGGCGACCATCGGCCAGACCAGCCTGCTCGGCGAGAAGTTCGTGCAGCTGGAGCCGCCGAAGAACGAGGCGCCGTCCGGGAGGCTGGAGAACGACGACCTCATCCCGCTGAACCGCACCACCCGCGGCACCGAGATCGAAGAGGTGCTGTCGGCCATGTCGCTGCTGCTGAACGGCGGCGGGCTGGAGCAGGTCTCCACGATCAGCCACGAGCTGCAGGCCGCGATGGGCGGCCGGGAGCCGACGATCCGGTCGGTGCTGCAGCGGGTCAACACCTTCGCCGGGACGCTGGACCGCAACCGCGCCGCGATCACCCGGGCGCTGGACAGCATCGACCGGCTGAGCGGCAAGCTGGCGGCCGAGCGCAAGACGATCCAGGACACCATCGACGAGACGGGTCCCGCGATCGCCGTCCTCAAGCGCAACCGCGCCGACCTCACCAAGATGCTGGTCGCGCTGAACAAGCTCAGCCGCACCACCACCTACGTGATCAACCGCTCCAAGGCCGACATGCTGGCCAACCTGCGGGACCTCGACACGATCCTGCGGAACCTCAACAAGGCCGGCTCCGACCTGCCGAAGTCGCTGGAGACGCTGATCACCTTCCCGTTCCCGTCCACGTTCCACAACGTCGTCGAGGGCGACTACGGCAACGTGCGGCTGACCCTCGACCTCGACCTCGAGTCCGTCGCGCGGAACCTCCTCGGCGGCACCGACCTGGAGGGCCTGCTGGGCACCGGGCGGCAGATGCGCAACATGCTCCAGGTGCCGAACGTGACGCTGCCGGACACGCCGCTCGGCGTGCTGCCGCAGATGCCGTCCGGCGGCTCCGGCGGCTCCGGGGGAGGGCTGCCGGGCCTGCCCGGCGGCACCCAGGTCCCGGGGCAGGCGCCGTCCGGCACGAACCAGCAGGGGCGCCCGGGGGCGTTCGCCCCGCCATCCGATGACGGCGGTCTGCGGACCCTGATGACGGGGGGCCTGTCGTGATCCTCAAGCGCGGCGTCATCCTCCAGCTGATCGCCTTCGCGGTGATCACCATCGTCGGCGTGACGATCGTGTCGGTGAACTACATCGGCCTCGGCCGCGGCGCGCTCGGCCGGCAGTACACGGCCTACGTCGACCTCACCGACTCCGGCGGCGTGTTCACCAACGCCGAGGTCACCTACCGGGGCGTCCCGGTCGGGCGGGTCGGTCCGATCGAGCTGACCAAGGACGGCATCCGGGTCAAGCTGCTCCTGGAGCGCGGCGAGAACATCCCGCGCGACGGCACGAAGGCCGTCGTGGCGAACCGGTCCGCGGTCGGCGAGCAGTACATCGACCTGGAGCCCATCAAGAAGTCCGGGCCCTACCTGCACCAGGGCGACCCCTACACCATCCCGCGCGAGCGCACCACGCTGCCGGTGTCGACCGCCGAACTGCTGCGCAACGTCGACGCGCTCGTCGGCTCGGTGAACACCAAGGACCTCGGCGTCATCGTGGACGAGCTGGACAAGGCGTTCTCCGGGTCCGCGTCCGACCTCCAGTCGATCCTGGACGACACCGACCGGCTGCTGAAGACCGCGAACGAGGCCTACCCCGACACCGAGCGGCTGCTGAACAACAGCGTGACCGTCCTGAACACCCAGCGCGGGCAGGCCACCAACATCCGCGGCTTCGCCCGCAACCTGAACGAGCTCACCACCTCGCTCCGCAACGACGACCCGGCGCTGCGCAAGACGATCGACAACGCCCCCGGTGCGGTGGGCGAGACGCACAAGGCCATCAACCAGCTCGCGCCGACGCTGCCCGTCCTGCTGGCGAACCTCACCACCACCGGCCAGATCATCGCCTCGCGCAAGGCGGGCCTGCGGTCGCTGTTCATCCTCTATCCGGTGACGGTCGCGGGCGCGTTCACCGTCACCCCCAACGACGGGACCCAGCACCTGGGCCTCGCGCTGAACATCGACTCGCCGCCTCCCTGCACCAAGGGCTACGAGAAGACCAAGCACCGCTGGCCGCAGGACACGTCCAAGAAGAAGCCGCGCCTGGACACCGGGTGCAAGCTCCCCCACAACTCGCAGAGCGCCGTGCGCGGCGCCCGCAACTTCCCGCCCGAGGACCTCGCCCCGTTCCCGCGGGTTCCGGCGGGCGCCACCGCCGGGGCCGGCTTCCCCAAGGGCGGCGCCACCGGCACCGACGGCGACGGCGGCACCGGCGGCTCGGACGGCGGAGGCAAGTCGCAGGCCAAGGGTTCCGGCGACGCCGAGGCCAAGGCCGCCGCCCCGACCGGGCAGCTCTCGGACGGCAACCTGCTCCTGTCGTATCCGGCGGATTCAGTGGAATTCGCTGGATACGATCCAACGACCGGTGCGGTCTACGGGCCCGACGGCAAGCGATACGTCATGCCGCGCAGCGCCGGAACACGCCAGTTGGGAGAGGAATCCTCGTGGAAGTGGCTCCTGCTCGGCCCGCTCAGCCAGTGAGGGGGAAGCGATGAGGCGCAGCCTGCCGATGACCGCCGCGGTCGTCCTCGGCGTCGTCGTGGTCGGCCTCGCCATCGCCTCCGGCTGGCTCGGCGTGTCGTCCCTGCGCAACAAGGACGAGGCCGACCAGCGGGCGAAGGCGATCCAGTCGGCGCGGCAGATGGGCGTCAACCTGATGTCGGTCGACTCGGCACACGCCCAGCGCGACCTGGACCGCATCGTGGCCGGCACCACCGGTGACTTCAAGAACAAGCTGGCGGGCCAGTCGAAGGCCTTCATGGACCAGGTGACCAAGGCCAAGGCCAAGGCGACCGTCACCGACGTCGACGCCGCGCTGGTCTCCATCGACGGTGACAACGCCGAGGTGATGGTCTCCCTCACCGGGACCGTGACCAACGACAAGGTGAAGAACGGCGCACCGCAGGGCTACCGGTATCAGATGGAGCTCACCCGGGTCGACGATCGCTGGCTCGTGTCCGGACTGGAGGTTGTCCCGTGACGATCAAGGCGGAGGAGCGGGCCGCCCGGGCCGCCGAGCGCGCGGCCAGGGCCGAGGAGCGGGCGGCGAAGGCCGTGGAGGCCGAGGAGGCCGCCCGGCTGGCCGAGGAGGCCGCCGCCAAGGCCCGGGAGGCCGCGCGGCTCGCCCAGATCGCCGCGGAGGAGGCCGCCGCCGCGGAGAAGGCGGAGGAGGACTCCGCGGAGGAGCCCGAGGCGCCGTCCGGCGGCAAGTCCCAGAAGGCTCTCAAATCCTCCAGGAAGTCCCGGCGTTCCCGGAAGGCCGCCGAAGCCGCATCCGAGGAGGACGCTGCGGCAGCGGAGGACTCAGAGGCTTCGGAAGCCGTCTCCGTTGACACGGAGGCCGTCGAGGGCGCCGAGAGCGACGCCGACGAGGACACCGGCGCGGAGGACGCGGACGCGGAGGACGCCGACGCGAAGGCGGAGGATGCCGACGCGGGCAAGGCCGAGGCCGCCGAGACCGACGCAGAGGCCGATGAGGACGACGAGTCCGACGACGTGTCCGACGAGGACGACGGTGACGAGGAGGCGAAGGCCTCCCGCCTCCGGTTCCGGAAGGCCGCCAAGGCCTCCGCGGCGGCGGACGACGAGCCCCGCGGCTGGTTCCGGGTGGGGAGCCTTTCGACGGTCCTCGCCGTGCTGGTCGTCCTGACGATCGCGCTCGGCGCCGGCACCACCGCGCTCGCGCTCAAGCTCAGGGAGCAGAACGCGACCGAGGAGGCGTCCAAGCAGGGCGCGCTCGCGGCCTCCCGCGCCGCCCAGAAGCTGTCCACGTACGACTACCAGACGCTCGACGCCGATCTGAAGGCCGCGTCGGCGACGACGACGGGCAAGCTGCACACCCAGTACGACAAGCTCGCCCAGCAGCTGCGGACGGTCGCCGTCCAGCAGCAGGCGGTCTCCAACACGACGGTGATCAAGACCGGCGTGGTGAGCGCGACGCCCGACAAGGTCGTCGCGCTCGTCTACGCCAACCGCTCGTCCGCGACCAAGAACGACAAGCAGCAGCGCCTCCCCGAGCCGCTGCGCATCAAGATGACGATGGTCAAGAAGGACGGCAAGTGGCTCGCATCCGAGCTCACCGTGCTGTCCTGACCTGAGCCGGACCCCGAGTACGACCGAGCGGTCACCCGGTGCGCGGGTGGCCGCTCGATCGGCTTTTCCATGCCGTACCCGGCGGTAGGTGGCGAGTCTCCAAACTATGGCCTTCCTCACTGCAGGTCAGGGCCCGAAAAGTCCATGTCCGCTCTTGACTGAGAGGCGCTGAGGGGCGATGCTCCATGGCAACGTGATGCATACTGCGGCGCTAGAGTTGCGAGCGGTGTACCAGTCGGCTACACTGCCCCTTTGCGCTGCCCTCTGACTATCCGCGTGTGAGAGTACCCCTGTGAAGGTCCGTTTTGGGCCTCTTTGTGCAGGTCTCGGACGTGGATCGTCTGGCGTGCGTGTCGTCAGTTACGCCGCGAGCCCTCGGAAGGACCACTCTTGGCAGCCTCGCGCAACGCCTCGAATACCGCAACCGGTCCGAACCGCGTCTCCTTCGCGCGCATCAAGGAGCCGCTCGAAGTCCCGGACCTCCTTGCTCTGCAGACCAACTCCTTCGACTGGCTGCTGGGCAACGAGAGGTGGAAGGCCCGGGTCGAGGCGGCCCAGAAGGCCGGTAGTAGGAGTGTCCCGACGCAGTCGGGGCTGGAGGAGATCTTCGAAGAGATCAGTCCGAT
>NZ_JBDPLY010000045.1:0-46969 GCF_039871695.1 Actinomadura sp. B10D3 | reverse complement strand
GCTTGCCGGTCTCCTTGACGATCCGCACCGCTCCCTCGCGGAACTCCGGATCAAACCGGCGTCTCTTGTCTCCCACGACCCAACCATCTCTCTGGTTCAGGTCTCCACGCTACGAGGGGAAGCACACCCTCGTGCCGAGCATCCCGTCGCCAGAATCGTGAATGAGTTGGCGGACGATCCGCTAGGCGGCATCCGTTAGATGCTTGCGCTGGGCAGGGTGCCGCATCTGGATGCCAACCTCCGTCGCCGCGGATGCCCACCTCCAGGTTCGTTTCTGGTGGGCCTCAGCGGGATTGCCGGGCGCGTTCTGGGGTTCGGTGGTCACTAGGGCGCGTGCCGCGTAGGCGCTTGAATGCCACGCTCAGTGCGAAGGCGTTGGCGTAGCCCACCTTCTTCGCGATCGTGTCCACCGTCTGGTCGGTCTCGCGCAGCAGGTCGGCGGCCAGGGCGATCCGCCAGCTCGCGAGGTAGGACATCGGCGGTTCGCCGACCAGCGCGGTGAACCGGCGGGCTAGCGCCGCCCGGGAGACGCCCACCTTGGAGGCCAGGTCTGCCACCGTCCACGGGTGGGCGGGCGAGTCGTGCAGCAGCCGCAGTGCGGCGCCTGCGACCGGGTCGTCCAGTGCGCGGCACCACGCCGGGGCGCCGGAGCCGGGGCTGTCGAACCAGGTGCGCAGCGCGGAGACCAGCATGAGGTCCAGCAGACGGTCCAGCACCAGCTGCTGTCCTGGACGCTCCTTGACCACCTCAGCGGCCATCATCTCCACCGGTGGGTTCTGACTTTGCTCGGCCGGCACCAGCAGCACGGCGGGCAGGACCCGTAGCAGTCGGTCGCTGAGTTCTCCCCGACGCTCGAAAGACCCGCTGATCAGTACTGCCGCCGCGTCGGTGAGCGTTCCACAGGTCCGGGCGGGTCCGGAGGCGTCCTCGACGCCTGCGGCGCCTGGGCAGTAGTCGGCGCTGGTCACCACGAGCGAGGGGGTGGTCGCGGGGTCGTCGGCCACTGTGTAGGGCACGTCGCCGCGGATGACGGCGATGTCGCCTACACCGATGGGCGCCGGTTCGTGCTGGTCGGGGACGATCCAGGCGTGGCCGTTCAGCATCGTGGCCAGAGTCAGCGGGGCGCCGCCGGCCATCCGCAGGGCCCAGGGCGGTCGCATGATGGGCCGCCGGAAGACCGCGCCGCGCGCCCGTACGTCAGCCAAGAGCTCTGAGACCGCGTCCACAGGCCCACTGTAGACGCCTAGACATCAAGTGGAGCTTTCCGACCATGGATCGTCTCGGCGGTAGCCGGTTGGCTGGGGCCATGACTGAACATCCGATCCTGGTTACCGGGGCCACGGGGAAGTCCGGCCGCCGCGTCGTCGAGCAGTTGCGGGCCAAGGGCCTAGCGGTCCGCGCGGCCACCCGCAACGGTGAGCACCCCTTCGACTGGAGCGACCGCGGCACCTGGGATGCAGCACTGGAGGGCGTGCGCGCCGTATACATCGTCCAACTGGACGGCACGAAGTTCGTTCGCCCCTTCGTCGAGCGTGCGGTGAGGCACGGGGTCCGGCGGCTCGTGCTGGCCTCTGGGCGCGGGATCGACCGGCCCAATTACGTCAAGGACGACGGTGGCGTCCTGAAAGGCATGCTTGACAGCGAGGACGCTGTACGCGACAGCGGCCTGGAGTGGACGATCAGCCGGCCGGGCTGGTTCGCGCAGAACTTCAGCGAGGGCTTCTTCGCCGATGCCGTTCGTGCCGGTGAGCTGCGGCTGCCCGCGGGCGACGGGGCGGCCGCCTTCGTCGACGCAGAGGACATCGCCGCGGTGGTGGTCGCCGCGCTGACCGAGGATCGGCACGCGGGCCAGATCTATGAGCTGTCCGGCCCTCGGGCGGTGACGCTGACCGAGGCGGCCGCCACGATCTCCGAGGCCGCCGGCCGCGAAGTCCGCTACGTGCCGCTCGCCGTCCAGGACTACGTCGCCGAACTCGTCCAGCAGGGATGGTCGCCCGCAGACGCCGCAAGCTTCGCGGACGTCATCGAGCCCCTGAGGGAGGGCAAGGACGAGTACGTTTCCGACGGAGTGCAGCGCGCCCTCGGCCGCCCACCGCGGACCTTCGCCGAGTTCGCCAAGTCCACCGCCGCCGCAGGCGGTTGGCAGGTCTGAGTTCCCCATCTGAGGACGACCGTCGGTCGTCAAGCCACCGTCCGGCTTCCAGCAGCACCGCGATCCACGCGGATGGAGGGCGCCGCTGAGCAGGGACAATGATCAACGGTTCCACAGTGACACCCGCGCGCGGGGCCGGTTTCATCGGCACCACCTGCGGGGCCGGCGTGCTTCTCATCGTCGAGCGGTCGCCGTCGGAGGCCGGAGGCGTTGGCGGGGCTTGTCGTAGGAGATCCCTCTGGTGGGGGATGGTGGTCGTGCCGGTGGGGGAGGCGAGGACCTGGCCTTGCACGCGATCTTCGAGGCATGACTGATTTCGCTGTCGCTCCTCGTAAGCCGTGGTTGCCTCGGTTGCGGGCTGTCTGGGCTGGTGCGCACGCACCTGTGGCCGGGGTACCGCGCTGGGCGCGAGTGGCTGCGCTGCTCGTTCCGCTCACCGTGTTGCCGTCCAGCCTGTGGCGGATCGCGGCGGTCACCCTCCACTTGCCGATCATGAAGGACGTGGGGCCGGACGCCAGTGGTGACCTACCGTCGTGGATGCCGCTGGAGCTATACGTGGTGCTGCTCTCGGTGTTCTCGGAGTTGCTCGCGTTCACCGCCGTGGGGCTCGTCGCGACATGGGGCGAGGTGTTCCCTCGGTGGATTCCCTTCCTGCGTGGACGCCGGGTGCCGACGCCCGTGGCCGTGGTGCCGGCGGCTCTCGGCGCAACCATCCTGACCATCCTGTGGACGTGGTCATGCGTCGCATTGGCGCTTGGACGAAATGTGGCGGGACGTCCGTTGGGGGCCAACGCTCCTCTCAACACCGACACCTGGCAGGGCATCGTCGCCATCGTCTGCTACGTGCCGTTGGTCGCTTGGGGGCCTCTCCTCGCCGCCGTCACCGTCGCCTACTACCGGCGTCGGACTCGCACGAGGCTCTGAACAGGCCCCGCCGCTGCGGTCGGACGACCGGGCGGTCTGGGTGGCCGCCCTGCTTGCGGGTTGACCGGCGACAAACAACGCCGGTCTGGGGCAGGGCGATTGCAGTGAGTCGCCGGCAGCGCCGGTGGCTAGTGTCGCGATCATGGAAATCGAGGAGATCGACGATATGTGGCGGGTCGCTGTGGCCGACCGCGACCTCGCCGCCTTCGAGAAGCTGCTGCGGCACAGTGCGGCGAGCGAGGCGGCTGAACCGCGAGGGCTCCTGCTATTGGGCGGCGATGGCGATGTCCCGTTCGCCGTGGACACCCCGTGGGGTGTGTCGACCGGGTGCGAGCCTAATGGCGACCCGCCGAAGCGCACTAGTCGGTTCCTTAGCGAGCTGCACGTCAGCGTCAATGCGCTCGGTACCCGTCGTAGCGTGGCGGCACTCGACGCGGTGAACCGGCGGCGCGCGCAGTCCCAAGGGGCGTCCGGCAGCCGCAGCAGGTGCTTGGGCAGATCGGCCGCCACCGACCCCAGTTTGTCGCTACCACCGCAATCCCCAGCACCGCTTCCAGCGGATGCCGGATCCCGCGTGGGTCGCGCGGGCCGATGATGCCCGCCGGCATCTCGAGCGCGACGAAACCTGAGGTTGGGCTTGCGGAACTGGCGCCGGTGACCTTCTTGTCCTGATCGTGGCAGCATGAACCTTCGTGATCATGGACGGAGGGCCGTCCTCTGTTACTGGACGTGGAGCGGCGGGTGGACGTGGTGCGAGAGTCGTGGCGGCGTATTGAGCGCTGGATAGCGTCCGAGCCTGCGCTGCCCCCGGTGGAGGAGATGTTCAACCCGCCTGCGGCGTTGACGGAGATTGATGCGGCGGAACGGGCGCTTGGCCATTCGTTCCCGGCGTCATATCGAGCGTCATTGCTCGTGCACGACGGTCAGATCGAGACCGGCTACGTGCCGCACGAGTGGTTGCCAAACGGGATGTACCTGCTCACACTGCGGGAGACCGTGGCGCTGTGGCGGGAGGAGCGGGCCGCTGAGACCCGGTTCGGCAACGAAGGAGACTTCGAGGGGATGGAGGAGGACACCGGCGAGTCCGACCGCGTTCGTGACTTCCCGACTGTGACCGCGGCCGGCCGTCTGCCGATGGCCCAGAACGAGGGGATCTCCTACATGTACCTCGACCTGGTTCCCGGCCCGGCGGGCAACCGTGGTCAGGTCATCTACACCAGGGACGAATGTTCATTCTCGGTGGCGGGCTCGGACTTCGCGGATTTCCTGAGCCGGTACGCAGACCTCCTCGAACGCGGTGAGGCGCGCTATGACGCCGAGAGTTATGACGCGGTGGTACCAACGGACGAACAGGCCACTTGGGAAGACCTGCTATGTGGCTGAACGCCCTAGGCGCTTGCTGGTAGGCGCAGCAGCGGGGCACGTTACCTGGACGGCGCCATCATGGCCGTCCCGCCCGCGATCGGAACCGCGGAGGCGTTGATCCTGTTCAGCGGACCGCAAGCAGACTTCGAGGCGCACAAGGCCATGCTCGGCGCGCTCGGCAGCACCACCTACCTGGGTGCCGACCATGGGTTGGCATCGCTCTACGACGTGGCCGGACTGACCATGATGTGGGGCATTCTGAACGCCTGGCTCCAAGGAACCGCCTTGCTCGGGACGGCCGGCGTCGACGCCGCGACGTTCACGCCCTTCGCCCAGCAACTCGCGTCCGTTGTGGTCGAGTGGCTCCCCGGATATGCCGAGCAGGTCGACAGCGGCTCCTACCCGGCTGAGGTGTCAGCGCTGGAGACGGACGTCCGGGCGATGACGCACCTGATCGAGGAGAGCGAGGCGGTGGGCGTCAACGCCGAAATGCCGAAGCTGTTCAAGGCGATCGCCGACCGCTCGATCGCCGCCGGGCACGCCGGGGAGCAGTATCCCGTGCTGGTCGAAGAGTTCCGCAGGCCTCGGAACGCCTGAGTTCAGCCCCGGCCGATCGTCCGGCCCCGAAAGCGAGCCCCGGCCTCGGCCAACGGCACGAGGCCGGAGCTTCCTGGGCGTTGGCCGGACGGCCGGGGCGCTGCGCGATGCACCAGAGGACTCGCGAGCGCTGGTCAGTTGTCGCAGAGGGCGGTGGGGAGCACCTTCTCCATGGCCTCGTCCAGCGTCGGGCCGCCGCCTGGGTTCAGGTTGACCATCACCGTGGCCTGCTTGCGGTGCTTGATGGCGCCTGCGCGGACGCTGAATCCGAGCATGTCGCCGTTGTGTCCCCAGAAGCCCTTCTTACAGGCCGCGGAGCCCTTGACGGGGAACCATTCCAGACCCAGCCCGTACTTCGAGCCCGATGTCCGTCCTGTGGGAAGAGCGTCCATCATCTCGTGGAGTTGGGCCGGCTTCAGAAGGCGTCCATGCAGCAGGACCGAAAGGAAGCGGTTGATGTCCGAGGCGCTGGAGACCATTCCGCCTGCTGCTCCGCCGACGGTCGGGTTGAGGCGGGTGATGTTCACGAGGTCGTCCCCCGGCCGCACGTACCCCTCAGTGTGAGGGAGAGGGAGGTCGGGCACGTCGGTCGGCACTTCGGTGTCGTCCAGTTCGAGCGGGTCGATGATGCGCCGCCGGATCTCCTCGCCATACGTCTTCCCGGTGACCCTTTCGATGATCATGCCGGCCAGGAGGTAGTTCGTGTTGGAGTAGCCGAACTTCTCGCCGGGACGGAACTCCCGGGGGTGGGGGAGGGCGATGTCCACGAGTTCCCGTGCCTCCCAGTGCCGGAGCGGGTCCTCGAGGACGTCCAGCGGGGGCATGTACTTCAGCACGTCCGGCAGCCCGCTCCTGTGCTGGAGCAGCTGGCGGACGGTGATCTCCCGCCCGTCGTTGTCGGCGCCGCGCACCACACCGGGCAGGTAGCGCTCCACCGGGGCGTCGAGATCGATCCGGCCCTCGCCGACGAGCTGGAGCACCGTGGTGGCCGTGAACGGCTTGGTCAGGCTTCCGATCCGGAAGTGGCTGCGGGGGTCAACCGGCGCGTTCGTCTCGATGTCGGAGACGCCGCTGGTGATCACCAGCTCGTGGTCCCGGTCGGTGTCGACCCGCGCGAGCGCGCCCGGCGCTCCGTCCGGTCCGGTGAGCCGGTGCACGGCCTGCCGCAGCTTCGAGTGGCCGGACGCCTCCGCCGGGGCGGACGTCTCCGCCATGACGGTGGAGGCCGTGACCGCCACGGCCAGCGCCGCCGCGGCCGTACTCTGGAGCAAGACTTTCCTTGTGATCATGGATCGTCACGCTACGTATCGGCGCATCGGCCGCACATCCATCGTGTGAGCCATTCGCGCGCTCACACCCGAAGGGGAGTGGGAGACACCCGGGGGAGTTAGACCGGAGCGACACGGTTGATCACCTGTCCGACCCAGAAGGGCCGTGAGCACGGCGTCTCCTGCAAATGGACTTCGCTTACCGCTCGGGATCATGCACTATATTCCCGAGTCGCTTTCCGGGGTGTCCTCCGGGAGTCTGTGACGACACCCGCCGGAGGAGTTCCAGTGACAGGTCCCGCCGGTCCGCCGCCATGGAGCCAGGGCGGACGACGGCCGCCGCCCGTTCCGCCGCCGCTTCCGCCGCCCCCGCGCGGGCCTTACGGGGCGCCGCCCTGGGAGCAGGGTCCGCCACCGCCGCCTCCGCCGCGCCCGCCCGGGCCCTACCCGCCACCGCCGTCCCGTGGTGCACGAGGCATCCGGAGGCTGAACCCCTTTCTCGCGGCACGGGCGGTGTTCCGGCCGTCGCGCCCGGACCTGATCACCGACTCGCGGGTCCGGAAGCTCCAGGTCGCCCGCGCCTGGGCGGGCATCGTCGTGACACTCGCCGTGGCCGTGGTCTACAAGGCCACCGCTCCCGACGCACTGGCGAGCGAGCGGTTCAACGACGCCTGGCTCAACGTGCTGATCCTCACCTGCGCGCTCCCGCTGGTGGTGGGCGGTTTCATCATGGCCGCCCGGCCGCCGAACCGGGGCGCGTTCGCGCGCAGGCTCCGCTACCCGCTGATCGCGGTCGGGGCGATGTTCGGCTCCATGTTCACCTTCGCGCTCGCGATGGCGCCCGAGTTCGAAGGCCTGCGAGACGCGGCCGGGCCGATCGTCCTGATCCCCGGAGGCGTGATCCTGTTCCTGTGGATGGCGCCTTTCGCGCTGTACGGAATCGTCCTGTCGCTGACGAACGTGTTCCGGACGGCCGACATTCACGAGTTGGTCCCGCCGCTGGTCAGCGTGTCGGCGTCCTGGGTGATGGCGGTGGTCAACTTGTTCACCAACGCCTATGAGGGCGTGCCGGGCACCCTGGCCACAGCGCTGTTGCTGGGCGCGCCGCTGACGGTGTCCGCGCTCGCCTACTACGAATTGCGCAGGCTGCGACTCCGGCACAGCATTACGCTGCGCAACACCCTTCTGCGCTGATCCAAGCCGGCAACCCCCGCGGGCCGTCCGGGACTTCATCGGCGTGAACGCTTCAGCGGTCTCGCGGAGAAATGGGCCATGATTCCGGACGGTGTCGACGTCCTGGTCACGCACGGGCCGCCGCTCGGGATCGGCGACGCGAACGCCTACCCGGGACGGCACGGGTGTGAGGATCTGCTGGCCCGGGTGCGGGAGGTCCGTCCCAAGCTGCACATGTTCGGCCACATCCACCAGGACGGCGGGCTCTGGCGCCACGGGGAGACGACCTTCGCGAACGTGACCACGTGGGAGTGCGAGCGCGGCGCCACGGTGGTCCGGCTGGAGGCCTCGGGTGCCGTGGGCGAGATCGTGCCGCCGGCACGAGCCCTCTGAACCGCGGACACCGTAGCCGGGCACCGCATCTCAATGGTGTGCGCGGCCAATGCCCGGGACCACCGCGGGGTTGTCGGCGGCTGGGCCGCTTCCTACGGTTGGGGCATGACGCAGACGGGTGTTGCGGGGCCGGCCGCGGGCGTGGACGCACTTCGGTGGTGGGGGCGGATGGCCCGGAATCCGCTGCGGACGTACGTCGACCTTTCGGCCCGGTACGGGGACGCCGTCCGGGTGCCGTTCGGGGTGAGGCGCGCGTTCTACCTGTTGTCGCGGCCCGAGCATGCCGAGCGCGTTCTCGTCGCCAATCAGGACAACTACGTGAAGGCGTTCACCTATCGGCCGTTGCGCGCCGTTCTCGGGGACGGCCTGCTGACGAGCGAGGGGGAGACGTGGCGGCGGCACCGGCGCGTCGTCCAGCCGGTCTTCTCGCACCGGCACGTCGTCGGGTTCGCGCCGCAGATGGTGGAGACGACCGAGCAGATCGTGCGGCGATGGCCGGACGGAGTGGCGCTCGACGTGGCGGCCGAAATGCGGAAACTGACGCTCGGAATCGTGGGCCGCGCCCTGTTCGGAAGTGAGCTGAGCGGCGAGGCCGGACGGACGGGCCGCGCCCTTGAGGCCCTTCAACGAGGAGCCGTCGTCGGGACGTTCCTGCCGAGAGCGACCGCGAAGCGAGGCGTTTACCGGCGGGTGCCCGGCCTCGGCGGCGCTCTCGGCCATCTTGAGGAGATGGTGCAGCGGGTCGTCCGGGGGCCGTCCGGTGGAGAACTGCTGAACCTGCTCAAAGAGAGCGGGCAGTTCGACGAAGAGGAATTGCGGGACGAGGTCCTGACGCTCCTCCTGGCGGGCCACGAGACGACGGCGGCCTCGCTGGCCTGGACGTTCATGCTGCTGTCGAGGTATCCGGCCGCCAGGGAACGGCTGGAGAGCGAGGTCGATGACGTTCTCGGCGGCAGGGAGCCGAAAGCCGAGGACGTCGACCAGCTGCCCTGGACGAAGGCCGTCCTGTCGGAGGCCATGCGCCTGTGCCCGCCCGCCTGGACGATCGAGCGCGATGCCGTCGATGACGACGAGCTCGCCGGGGTGCCCGTCCCGGCCGGAGCGACCCTGGCCGTCCCGCCCTATCTGATCCATCGCAATCCCGGCGTCTGGCCCAATCCCGAAGGTTTCCAGCCGGAGCGGTTCATGGGCGAGCAGCGGCGCTCCCGCTACGCGTACCTGCCGTTCGGAGGCGGGCGGCGGATCTGCGTGGGCGCCGGTTTCGCGATGCTGGAGGCGACCCTGGTGCTCGCCACGATCAGCCGGACGCACCGGCTCGACCTTCTGCCGGGCACGCGCGTGCCCGGCCGGGCGGAGATCACGTTCCGCCCGGCCGGGCCGGTTCCCGTGCGGGTCATCCGGAGGTAGGCGCCGCGCGCCGCGGCAGCAGCAGCGCAGGGACGACGGCCAGGGCCCCGATCGCGAGGGCGGCCCAGAAGGCGTGCCCGAAGGCGGTCGCGAGGAGCGGGGCGACGGCGGTCCGGGCCGCGTCCGGCAGCGGGGCCAGGGCGGCGCCGGCCGTCGCGGGCGCCTGCGCGGTGATCTCGTGCTGCAGGATCACGGCGAGGGCGGTGGTCCCGACGGAGGCGCCCATCCGCTGCAGGGTGTTGATCGCGCTGGTCGCCCGCGGGATCATCGCCGGCGGCAGGCCATGGTAGGCGGCCGCCATCGACGGCATGATCGTCGCGCCGAGGCCGAGACCGATGACGAACAGGGCCGCGGCCAGCAGGACGGGCGAGGTGTCCGCGTGGATCTGCGTGTAGGCGACGGTGCCCAGCAGGCCGAGGACGACCCCCGCGGGGACGACGAGGCCGGCGCCGACGCGGTCGGTCACCCGTCCGGCCAGCGGCATGGCGACGGCCGCGCCCAGCGCCTGCGGCGCGAGGAGCAGGCCGGTGGCCAGCGGGCCGTGGCCGCGGACGACCTGCCAGTACAGCGGCAGCAGGACCAGGACGCCGAACAGCGCGACCGCGACGACGACGTTGGTGACGGCGGCCGCGGCGAAGCCCCGCTCGCGGAACAGCGCGATGTCGATCAGGGCGGAACGGCCCCGCGCGTGCAGGACGTACAGGACGACGAGCGCGACGGCGGTGCCCAGGATCGTCCAGGTGCGGACGGCGTCGAGGGCGCCGGGACGTCCGGCCTCGGTGGTGCCGTAGACGAACGCCGTCACGCCGCCGCACAGCAGGATCAGGCCCCGGACGTCCAGCCGGGCGGGCCGCCCCTGCGCGGCGGGCAGCAGGCGCAGTGCGGCGGCGATGGCGGCGGCCCCGAGCGGCAGGTTGACGAGGAAGATCCAGCGCCAGCCGCCGGTCGAGATGATCAGGCCGCCGACGATCGGCCCGGCGACCGACCCGAGCAGCATGGGCAGGCCGATGAAGCCCATCATGCGGCCCATCCGGGAGGGCCCCGCGGCCTGCGCGAGGATCGTCTGCGCGACCGGGATGATCATGCCGCCGCCGATGCCCTGCAGCACGCGGAAGCCGATCAGGGCGGGCATCGACCAGGCGAGGCCGGCCAGCGCGGAGCCGAGGAGGAACAGCCCCAGCGCGCCGATCCAGACGCGGCGGGCCCCGAACCGCTCGGTCGCCCAGCCGGTGACCGGGATGACGGCGGCCAGGCCCAGCATGTAGCCGGTCAGGACCCATTGGACGGACGTGATCGAGGCGCCGAAGTCCTCGGCGAGCGTCCGGGTGGCGACGTTGACGGCGGTCGCGTCGATCACCGACATGACGGCGCCGAGCACGACGACCAGGCCGATCGTGACGAGGTTGCGGTCGAGCTTCCCGGACGAGGCAGGGGCGGAGGTGAGCGTGGTCATGGCAGGTTCCTCGCATTTCAGGCGGGCTGGATGTTGTGGTTGCGGTGGAACACGTTCTGCGGGTCGTAGGCGCGCTTGACCTCGCGCAGCCGCCGGAGGTTCTCCGGGGTGTAGGCGTCGGCCGTCCTGGACGTGTCGTGCAGGAAGTTCAGGAACGAGCCGCCGGTCGCGTACGGGGCGAGCCCCGCGTCGGGGCCGTCGACGGTGAGGGAGAAGGGGACGCCGCGGTGCCCGACGGGACCCGCGTCCGCGCCCGGACGGGCCATCGCGCCGCCCCAGTGCTTGACCTCGATCCCGGCCGCGTCGCTGGAGGCGATCGCGTCGATCAGCGCGTCGGGCAGGTCGGCGTACAGGTGGAAGTGCTGCGGCGGGGTGCCGCCGAGCGACTCGGTCTCGGCGTACGGCATCGTCCGGAAGGTGTCCTCCAGGGGAGGTCCGGCGGCGTTCCGCAGTGATCGCAGCGCCCGCGCGCCGTCCGCCGCGGACCCCGCGTACACGCCGCGGACGGCGACGACCCGGCCGTGCGCGGGGTGGTCGGTGAGCGCGACCGAGACGGAGAGGGCGTCCGGGCGGAGGTCCGCCTCGTCCCGGAACCGGGTGAGGACGGCGGCGGCCCGTTCGGCGGGGTGGAGCGCGACCCCCGCGTAGACCGTCGAGACGGGCTGGAGCCGGAACTCCAGTGACGTCACGACGCCGAAGTTGCCGCTGCCGCCGCGCAGCGCCCAGAACAGGTCGCCGTGGTGGCCGGCGTCGGCGGTCAGGTGCCGTCCGTCCGCGGTGACGATCTCGGCGCGCAGCAGGTGGTCGGCGGCGAACCCGTACCGGCGGGACAGCCAGCCGACGCCGCCGCCGAGGGTGAAGCCGGTGACGCCGACCGACGCGTGCGAGCCCGACAGCGGGGAGAGCCCGACCGGCGCGGCGGCGGCGATCACGTCGCTCCAGCGGGCCCCGGCGCCGGCCCGGGCCACGCGGCGGGACGGGTCGACCAGCACCCGGGACATCCGGGACGTCTTCAGCAGCATCCCCTCGTCCGGCGGGACGACCGTGCCGTGCCCGGTGGCCTGGACGGTGAGCGGGACGCCCAGCTCGCGGGAGGCGAGGACCGCGGCGCGGACGTCGGCGGACCCGGTCGCCTCGACGACCAGCGGGCCGGCGGAGCGGGCGGCGGTTCCGAGGGCGGTGGCGGTGCTCATGGCGGCTTCCTTCCGGAGGATTTTTCTCCACTTTCAAGCACCGTAACACGGTCCGGAGGATTTGTCTCCACTTATTTGCTACGCTCGGCGCATGGGAACGAAGGAGCGGCCGCTGCGGGCCGACGCGCGCGACAACCGTGAACGGATCCTCGCCGCCGCCCGGGAGGTGTTCGTCGAGCAGGGGCCGGGCGCGCCCCTGGAGGACGTCTCGCGGCGCGCCGGCACCGGCATCGCCACCCTCTACCGGCGCTTCCCCGACCGGAAGGCGCTGATCAGGGCGGTCGCGCTGGACGCGCTGCGGCGCACGACCGAGGAGGTCATGTGCGCCCGGGACGAGGAGCCGAGCGCCTTCGCCGCGCTCGTCCGGTACATGCACCGCGTCCTGGACATCGGCATCGGCGCCGTGTTCCCCGTCCTGCTCAACGAGATCCCGTTCGACGACGAGGAGATCGCGGCCGTCCGCGACGAGGGCGTCGCCGTCATGCGCGAGCTCGTCACCACCGCCCAGAAGGACGGCGACCTGCGCCCGGACGTCACCCATGCCGACGTCGGGATGATGCTCGTCCGGCTGTCGCGCCCGATGCCCGGACCGATGCCGCCGGAGACGGGCGCGGAGCTGGCGCACCGGCACCTGGACCTGATCGTCGACGGGCTGCGCGGCGGACGGCCGTCCGAGCTCGGCGGACCCGCCCTGACCTTCGACGACCTGCGGTCCATGCGGGACGACCCGGCCACGTGACGACCCGCCTGGATTGGGCACAGGCAGGGCATGAACATCACAGGGATCATCACCGCGATCGTCATCGGCGCGATCATCGGTGCGCTCGGCCGGCTGCTGCTGCCCGGACGCCAGTCGATCGGCGTCATCATGACCGTGGTCGTCGGCATCGTCGCCGCGATCGCCGGGACGGCCATCGCGCAGCAGGTCGGCGTGGACACCACCAACGGGATCGACTGGATCGAGCTGGTCTTCCAGATCGGCCTGGCCATGATCGGCGTCGCGATCGTGGCGAGCTTCCGGAACCGCCGCAGGCACCGCCGCTACGAACGCTGAGCCCCGGCCCGGCGGGGACGCGCCGACACGCCCATGTGGGCGGGTTAACATTCCCTCGCGGTCCGGGTTACCGGCGGGTAGCGAGAAGCCCGGCCGGCCAGGGCGAGGGGGGCGATCCGGGCTGTCCCGGACCGTGCCCTAATGTGCCGAGTGCCCGGGCCGTGGCAGGTTCGCGTGGCAGAATGTCACCCGCCGTGGAGCGCGGCGGTCTGCCGGAGGGAGGTGCGGCGGCGTGTCCGGAGCCGGTCGACGCCGTCCTGCGCGTACCCGGCGGACGCACCCGCGCCCGGCACGCCCGGTGCCCCGGCTCGGATCCCGCGCGACCGCGGCCCTGACCGCCGTCACGCTCGGCGCCGCCGTGGCGGTGCCGGTGGCGATGATCCCCGGCGCCCCCGTCGGAGGGCACGCCGTCCGCGGGGCCGCGGCCGGTGCCGCCGCACCGCTGCGCGCCGCGCCGACCGACCAGATCCGCTCCCGCGAATGGCACCTGGACGCGCTGCGCGCCCAGAAGGCGTGGCGGTACTCCCGGGGGCGCGGTGTCACCATCGCCGTCCTCGACACCGGCGTCGACCGGCGCCACCCCGACCTCACCGGGCACGTGATCAACGGGCCCGATCTCACCGGCGGCCTGCGCAAGCCCGGCAGCCGCTACTGGGGCCTGCACGGGACGTCGATGGCGAGCATCATCTCCGGCCACGGCCACGGGCCGGGCCTGGCGCAGGGGATGATGGGCGTCGCGCCGCTCAGCCGCGTCCTGTCCATCCGCGTCACGCTGGAGAACGACGACCCGCTGCGGCGCGACAACGGCCAGCAGGCCGGCACCGGTGACCGCGACGCCGTCGCGCAGGGCATCCGGTACGCCGTCGACCACGGCGCCCAGATCATCAACATGTCCCTCGGCGGCGGGCGGCAGTCCTACAACGGCACGCCGTCCCAGGAGAAGGCGATCAGGTACGCGCTCGGCAAGGGCGTCGTGCTGATCGCCTCGGCGGGCAACGACGGCTCCGGCGCGAACCGCAGGAACTTCCCCGCCGCCTACCCGGGTGTGATCGCCGTCGGGGCGCTCGACCGCAGGCTGCGCCTCTGGAAGGACAGCAACCGGCGCTCCGGCGCGGCCGTCTGCGCGCCCGGCGTCGAGATCGTCAGCGCCGACGCCAGCAACGGCTACGTCGTCGGGACGGGCACCAGCGCCTCGTCGGCGATGGTCGCCGGGGTCGCCGCCCTCGTGCGCGCCCGCTACCCGCGGCTCAGCCCGGACGAGGTCAGGCGCGCGCTCATCCAGGGGTCCCCGGCCCGCGCCGGCCGCCCGACCGGCTCGGCCACCTGCCGCGGGACGGTCGACGCCGTGCGCACCCTCGTCGCCGCCAACGAGATCAACAAGACCTCCAGCGGCCCGGTGGAGACGCCGCCGCCCCCGGCCTCCACGCCGGAGCCCGCCGCGGCGTCGCCGGTGCGCGACTCCGGCGTCCTGCTCCCGCTCGTCCTCGGCGGCGGTGGGCTGCTGATCGTCCTCGGGCTGGTGCTCGGCTGGCGGCAGCGGCGCCGCCCGGAGGAGGACACCGGCGACACCGACGCGGTCGCCGACTACGGGCTGCCGTCCGCCCCGCGCGCGCCGGTGTCCGCCGTTCCGTCCGGGGCGTCCACGCCGGCGGCGCCCCGCCCGGCGCCCACCGTCGCGCCCGTCAACGCGCCGCTGTTCCAGAACAACGAGGTGTACCCGGGGCCCGCCTTCGGCGAGGAGGCCCCGTCGCCGGACGCGCGGGAGGTGCCCCAGCCCGCCCCCAGCCCGCTGGACGCGCCGCTCTGGGACGTCCCGGCCGACCCCGCTCCGGCTCCGGCCGACCCCGACCCGGGCGGTTCCCCGTGGGACGGGCAGGAGCCGCTCCCGCCCATCGAGCCGAAGGGGCCACCGGTGATGCCGGGCGAGTTGCGCCCCTTCGTCCCCGGCGAGTTCCGGGTGAACGGCGGGAACGGGAACGGGGTCCGGAACGGCCACGACGTCCTCAACGGCAACGGCCACAACGGGACCGGCGGCGACGGCGCCGCCCTGAACGGTGCCGGCCTGAACGGCTCCCCGGCGAGGAGCGAGCCGTCGGCGCTCGATGACGACGACTGGGAGGCGTTCCGCCGCGGCGCCCTCGACATGCCGGGCGTCCCCGAGGGCGGCACCGCTCCGCTCTCCGCGGTATCCCCGGAGCCGGCCGACGAGCCGCCGCCCCCGCCCGTACCTCCGGCGGACGAGCCGTCCACCGGGGCCTTCCCCGCCGTCCCGCCGCCCGGCGCCACCGACCATGGGCCGCCGGACGGGCCCCTCCCGCCGCAGGACCAGGCCGGTGACGAGCCGCGCGGCCGGCACTCGCGCGGTGCGCGTCCCGCCGACGACGAGGACTACCGGCCACCCTGGTGGTGACCGCGGTACTCCGGCGGGCGTAGCGCGGGTGCCTCCGGCCAGACGATGCGGGGGCCCGTACCCGTCGCCGAGCATCGACGTATCCGAACACAGGAAGGGTCGATGAACCATGTTGACGATGTTGGCGACGCAGGTGACGGAGATGGGTCCGGGCGGTTGGCACGACGGCGACGCCCCCGCGTTCTGGCCGGTCTTCCCGATCACGTTCGGCCTGTTCTGGCTGGCCGTGCTGGGGACCGCGTTCTACTTCATCCGCCGCAGGATGAACACGACCGCCACGGCCGCCGCCGCGGCGGCGGACCCGATGGCCAAGGCGCGGTCGGTGCTCGCCGAGCGGTTCGCCCGCGGCGAGATCGACGAGGACGAGTACCTGATGCGCATGTCGGCGCTGCGGAACGGGGACTGACGCGGCGCCTACTCGGCGCCCGCCTCCTGGAAGATCCGGTCGACGCCGTCCGGGTACATCGGTGCCCGGACGGCCGCGTCGGCGAAGCGGGTGAGCAGCCGCGCGAACTCGGCCCGGTCCCGCGCCGGCCAGCCCGCCATGAGCTCGTCGAGGTAGGCGCGGCGGAACCGGTCGGAGACCTGCTTGACGCGCCGCCCGGCCTCGGTCAGCCCGAGGTTGGCGCGGCGCGCGTCCACGGGGGACGGGCGCCGCGACACCAGGCCGGCGTCGATGGCGTGCCCGACGAGCCGGCTCGCGGTGGACGGGTCGATCTCCAGCCGCTCCGCGACGGCGCCGACGGTCACCTCGCCCGCCTCCTCCGCGTCGGCGGGGGCGTCGTCGCCGAGCGCGGCGACGGCGTTGACCACCATGAGGTTCGACAGCTGCAGCGGGCGCCCGTCGGCGCAGGCGGACGTCTGCGCGCGGATCCGCTTCACGAGGTCGGGCTTGGCCCAGACGCGGCGCAGCCGGAACAGCGCGGTGGCGATGTCGGAGAGGTCGGGGTCGTTCCCGTCCGGCGGCGCGTCCGGCTCGGCGGGCCGTCCCGTGGCGGGAGTCTCCGTCGCCATGTCAGGTCTCCGTTCCATGGTCGCCGTGGCCGGGCGCCGGACGCTGCGGACCACCCACTGTAACGCATGTAGTGTGCATATTTACTGCGCACCGCCGGGGCACTCCTTCCCCACGAGACACACGACGCGAAAGAGCCCCAGGTGAGCAGGGATGTGATGCACTGAACCACCGGTTCCGGTTCCCGGCGAACGCCGGTACTTGTCGGCCCGGACGCGTAGCATGGCACCCGCCCGAACCCGGACGACCCGGGATCAGTAACCACAGAGGGGACCTGATGCGAGCGGCGAACGCCCCCGGTGGCCCCCCTGGTGACGTCCCCCCGCGGGACGGATCCACGGACCACGCACCCCCGAGACCCCCGGCCGAACCCGGCATCGGCGACGAGGAGGGCGGCGCGGACGACGCCGCCTTCAGTGCCGGCCGGCTGTCCGAGCGCGACCGCCAGATCCTCGCCTTCGAGCGGCAGTGGTGGAAGTACGCCGGAGCCAAGGAGCAGGCCATCCGCGAGCTGTTCGACATGTCGGCGACGCGGTACTACCAGCTCCTCAACATCCTGATCGACCGACCCGAGGCGCTGGAGTGCGACCCCATGCTCGTCAAGCGCCTCCGCCGGATGCGGACACAGCGGCAGCGGAGCCGCGCCGCGCGCCGACTCGGAATCCGGCCCTGACCTGACCGACACTGGTCACGTGAACTCTCCCCGCTCTGTGACGGCCGCCGGTGCGGACGGCCTTGACGCGATCGGTAAGAATCCGGCCGGGGCCGTGCTCGGCTTCGACTTCGACGGCACGCTCGCGCCGATCGTGGCCGACCCGGCGTCCGCGAGGGCCCATCCGGGCGCCGCCCCGGCCCTGGCCCGGCTGGCCCCGCTGGTCGGCTCGCTGGTGATCGTCACCGGACGTCCCGCCGCGGTGGCCGTCGAGTACGGCGGGTTCGAGGGCATCGACGGCCTCGTCGTCCTCGGGCAGTACGGGCTCGAACGGTGGGAGTCCGGCGTGCTGACCGAGCCCGAGCCGCCCCCGGGCGTCGCCGAGGCCCGCGCCAAGCTACCCGGCGTCCTCGCCGCGGCGGGCGCGCCGCCGGAGACGTTCGTCGAGGACAAGGGGCAGGCGCTCGCCGTGCACACCCGGCGGTGCGCCGAACCGGAGGTCGCGCTCGAACGGCTGCGGAGCATCATCGCCGCGCTCGCCGAGCGCACCGGGCTCACCGTGGAGCCCGGACGGCTCGTCCTCGAACTGCGCCCGCACGGCATGGACAAGGGCAAGGCGCTGCGCTCGTACGTCGACGAGTTCACCGGCGCGCGGGGCGCCCGCCCGTCCGCCGTGCTGTTCGCGGGCGACGACCTGGGCGACCTGGCCGCGTTCGACGCCGTCGACGCGCTGCGCGCGGAGGGCGTCCCCGGCGTGCTGGTCTGCAGCGGCTCGGCCGAGGTGACCGCGCTCGCCGAGCGGGCGGACGTGGTGACCGACGGCCCGGCGGGCGTCGTCGAACTCCTGGAGACGCTCGCCGGCTCCCTCTCCTGAAGGACGGGCCTTACCGCACGCCCTGACTGGGCCGCCCCGGGCCGCCCGGATTGTTGGCGGAGTGACAAGAGTCGTGATCGCACTTGTCGTATCTCGCGCGACTCTGCGGGCGGCGGTGGACCAGCGGTCCAATTGAGCCAAAATATGGTGAATTGCGGTAAGTGTGGTGTGACGGGGAAGCCACACGGACGACATGGGGAGGCTAGACGGTGGACACCCAGGCGGGACTTCCGCGCCGTCCAGGCGAGATCAGGCACACGCCTTCCCAGGGCATACCGAAGGCCACGCCGCGGGAGGGGACCCCCGTACGGCCGCCGGGCGCACCGATCCCGCCGGACGCCCCGCAGCGCCCGATCGTCCAGACGCCGCCGTCCGCGCAGACGCCGCGGCCCGCGCAGACGCCGCCGCGCGTCTGGGGGACGCCTCCGCAGTCACCGCCCGAGCGCACGACGCGAGCCACCGTCAGAGACGTCCAGAAGGAGCGCAACTCCACCACGGGACCGATGGGCGTCCACGAGACCAGCGGCGTCCAGGTGCGGCTGGGCTCGCGGGAGCGCGAGCGGCAGCGCCAGGCGCGCCGGCGCGCGGGGCGCCGCGGCGGTCTCGTCGCGGCGGGCGTGCTCGCCCTGGCCGGCCTGGTCACGGCCGGGCTCGTGCTGACCCCCGGCTCCGGCGGCGACTCCGGGCTGGACGCCGCGGCCGCCGGCGGGCGGCCTCCCGGCGCCGGCGGCGAGCTGCCCCCCGCGGGCACCCCGATCACCGTCGGCACCGCCGACGGCTCCAAGTACCGGATCGCGACCGTGACGTCCGGGGTCAGCGAGGGCGTCGTGACGACGTTCCAGTCCACCCCGCCGTCCGGGACGTCGTTCCCCTACATCGAGTACATCCTCAGCAACCCGACGTCGCAGAAGGTCCTCCTCGACTTCCCGGGCGACGTGTTCGTCAAGGGCGACCTCGTCGCCCCGAATGCCCGCGGGCGCTGCATGCCGCAGGCCGGCGTCCCCGAGGAAATGTGCACGCCGCCGACCAGGAGCCAGGTCGTCCGGCGCCTCTCCGGCGGCGCGCTCATCCCGGGCGAGGGCGGCGACAAGTACATCCCGCCGGGCGCCGCGTACCTGGTGCGCGCCACGGTCGACGTCCCCGTCGACCAGAGCGTCAAGCGCTCGGACATGGGCCTGTACGTGTGGAAGCAGCTCTACATGGCCGACCAGCTCGCCAAGCAGGCCCCCTTCCCGAACGGACGGTGAAACCGGCTCACTCCGCCTCGGGGTCGTCGGCGAGGATCCCGTACAGGCGGCGGCGGGAGTTGTTGACGACCTCCAGCGCACGCGCCTTCTGCGCCTCGCTGCCGACGGCCATCACCTGCTGCAGGGCGACCATCAGCTGGCCGATCGCCTCACGCCCGCGCAGGACGTTCTCGCCGGCGGCCTCGGTGACCTCGTCCCAGGGGGCGGTGGTCTGCGCCGACGCCTCCTCGCGTCCCGCATCGGTGAGGGAGAACAGCCGCTTGCCGCCGTCCTCCTCGCTGCTGACCAGGCCCTCGTCCTCCAGCATCTGCAGGGTCGGATAGACCGACCCGGGGCTCGGCCGCCAGACACCACCGGTGCGCTCGTCCAGCTGCTGGATCATCTCGTAGCCGTGCATGGCCCGCTCGGCGAGCAGGGCCAGCAGGGCGGCCCGGACGTTCCCGCGCCGCATCCGCCGTCCGCGCCCACCACGGCCCCGATGCCCGGGCCCCCAGGCCCCGAACGGATCTCCGCGCCGCCCACGCTCCTTGGGCCCCCGGAACCCGCCGCCACGTCCTCTCATCATGTGCTCATGCATCGCAGTCTCCTTAACTATCGATCGGTTGCGACGCATCAACGATATATCGCTGACAGGATGATGTCCAGTTGCGTTGACCCATGGGGGCGACCTCCTGGATATCCCGTTACGGCGCAGGCGATCCTCCCGCCGCGGTTGCGGACTGTCGTGCCCGTTCTGACATGCGCGGCGTCGCTGCGATCGCCTGCGTCGACGGGCATGCGCGTTCCGCCCGCTGCACTCGCCCCACGCGCCTGCCTGTGCCCCCGGCTGAGCTTCGAACCCCAAACCAAGCCATCGCGTCTGCTTTGAGAGCGCTCTTTGTAGTGCACGCTCGTTGGGCTCTTGGAGTGGTGGTGAGCGTGGGCGCGGGGCTCAGCCCGTGACTCGCGGGTCGGGCGGCCGGAGGGCGCTCTGCGCCCGGAGGTCGCCCGACCCGACGGGCGGGGAGCCGGTTCACGAGACGCGCCAGCGGATCGGGAAACGGTTGCCCGCCCGCAACGGGGGTTCCAGGGGGTCGCCCCCCTGGGTTAAAGAGCCGCCTTCAGGTTGTCGAGGATGTCCTTGGTGGCGTCCCGGTCGTCGGTTTCCTTGACGCGGATCCACAGGCCGAACTTGCCGGACTTGTCCTTGAGGCCGACCTCGGTGACCGAGGGGGTGCCGGTCTTGCAGGCGGTGAAACGGGTGATCGTTCCGCTGAGGGCGCCGTCGGGGGTGGTGTAGTTCTCCGGGGCGGCCTTCGTGCACTGGGAGTGCTGGGCGGCGCTCGGCGGGGGGAGCTGGCCGGGACGCACGTCAGTGGTCACGCCGACGAAGACGCCGGGGCCCTTGCCGTTGCCCAGGAACGCGGCCTTGTTCGGTGTCGCCCGCAGGACGGGCCGCGGCTGGGCGTCGTTCAGGTTGACGGTGGACGGGGTCCACGTCTGCTCCTGGTTCTGCTTCGGCCAAGCCTTCGGCACCGCCGTCTTGATCTTGCCCGCGGCGTCGGAGACGGCCACGAAGTCCTTCGGGATCGCGGGGGTCTTCTTCTCTTCCTTCTCGCCGTCGTCGCCGGAGAACAGCAGGCCGAGCATCAGCCCGCCGATCAGCGCGACCACCAGCACGACGACCGTGATGATCAGCGGCGTGACGAACTTCTTCGGCGCGCCGCCGCCCTGCTGCCCGCCGCCCTGGACGGGGCCGGGAGGCGGCGGCTGGAAGCCGGTGGGCGGCGGGCCGAAGGGCTGTCCGCCGCCCTGGCCCATCGGCTGCTGCATCGGGACGCCCTGCGGGGCGCCTTGCGGGGCGCCGTTCTGCGGGGGCGGCTGGGTCGGGAACACCGAGGTCTTGTCGTCGCGCGGCACCGGCGCCTGCGGCTGGGCCTGGTACGCGATCGTGCGGTCATTGTCGTTGTCGGGGGCGGTGGGCTGCTCCGCCTGCCCGAACGGCGTGGCGCGCCCGCTCGGGCCGTCCACGATGGTGGCCTCGCCGTCCTGCGGCCTTTGCGGGACGCGCATCTCGGAGGTGTGGACGTCGTCCTCGCCGGGACGGTCGAACCGCGTGGCGGGCGGGACGCCCGGGCCGGGGCCCGGCTGCGGCGCGGGCTGGGGGGTGGGCTGCGGCGCGGGCTGCGGCGGCTGGGCCTGGCTGCCGTCGCGGTAGAAGTCCTGGACGGTCGCGTCCGCGTCGAGCTGCGGCGTGTAGGCGGGCACCTGCGCCGGCGCCTGCGCGGCCGGACCCGGCGCGGCCGGACCCGGCGCGGCGGGGGCCGGTGCGGACGTCGGCCGCAGCGTGGACAGCGCCTCGGCGAACGCCTCGGCGGTCGGCCACCGCTTCTCCCGCTCGACTTCCAGCGCCCGCAGGACGACCTGGTCGAACGCCGGGGACAGTCCCTCGCGCATCTCGCTCGGCGCCTTCTTCACGGGCGCCGGGCCCGGGGGGCGTCCGGTGACCATGTGGTACGTCAGCGCGCCGAGCCCGTACACGTCGGCGCGGACGTCCAGCCCGCCGCCGAAACGCGCCTGCTCCGGCGACATGTAGCCGGGCGTGCCGACCGGCAGGGTGAAGGCGCCGGACGCGTGCGCGAGCGCCTTGGCGAGGCCGAGGTCGGCGATGAGGAGCTTCTCGCCGCCGTCCGGTGTCGACTGGAACAGCACGTTGGAGGGCTTGAGGTCCCGGTGGATCACGCCGAGGGTGTTGATCACCTCGACGCCGTAGGCGATCTGCTCGGCGAGCGCAATGGCCTCGTTGACCGGAAGTGGCCGTTCGCGCATCCGGTCGCCGAGCGTGCCGCGGTCCGCGTACGACATCACGAAGTAAGGGCGCCCGTCGGGCAGCTCGCCGATGTCGTGGACGCGGACCAGCCGCTCGGAGTCGGCGCGGCGCAGGATCCGGGCCTCCTCCAGGAAACGGTTGCGCACGTCGAGATCGTCGATCAGGCTCTCGTTCAGGACCTTTATGGCGACCTGGGAATCCAGGGCGTCATCCTGGCCCAGCCACACAGAGGCGAACGCACCCGAACCCAGGACGCGATCGATTCGGTAGCGGCCTACTGAAGGTGGGAACGACACTCCCGTATCATCCCAGCAAACGGGGTGAGCGCGCGAACGAGCATTGAGGCGGCATGGCATTCGACGAAAGGACTGAGGAGCTGGCGGTTCGGGCGGCCCAGGGCGACCAGGGTGCCCTCAACGAGCTCCTCCGCAGGATCGAGCCTGACGTGCTGCGGCACAGCTCCCGGTTCCTGCCCTGCCGGCAGGACGCCGAAGAGGCCTGCCAGGACGCGCTGCTGCAGGTGGCACGGAACATCCACCGGTTCGAGGGCAGGTCGCGGTTCAGCACCTGGCTGCACGTCGTCGTCGCCAACTCCGCCCGCTCCACCTACCGGTCGCTGAAGCGCCGCTCGGTCGAGCAGGCCGGCGAGCTCCCGCAGCAGCGCCCCGACCCGCGCCGGACCAGCGTCATCGCCGGGTCCCGGGTCGACATCCTGGACGCCATGGAGGACCTGGAGGCCCGCAAGCCCGACCTCATCCAGGCACTGGTGCTGCGGGACGTCTCCCAGCTGGAGTACGCCGAGATCGCCGAGCAGCTGAAGCTCCCGCTCGGCACGGTCAAGTCCCGTATCCACGAAGCCCGCAAGCAGGTCCGGCAGACGCTCGGGGAGTCCTACACCTGACCGGACGCCCGTCAAAGGTCGGTCATCGGGCGGCAACGGTGCGTCCAGGACCGGGGCTGTGAGCTGGGTCTCTGCACCAGCATGCGGTGCATGTCACCTGGACAGGCGCCCTGCCACGACCGCCCGCTCTTCATCTTCGGCTGCCCCCGCTCGGGGACGACGCTGCTGCGGCTGATGCTCCACTCGCATCCCCGCCTGGCGATCCCCGCGGAGACGAAGTTCGTCCTGCCCGCCTATACGGCGCGGTGCGAGTTCGGTGACCTCCAGGAGAGCAAGAACAGGCGGCGGCTCGCCGAGTGGATCATCGGGGACCGGTCCACCAAGGTGCACGCGCTCGGCATGGACCCCGACCGGCTCATCGAGGAGATCGAAGCCGGGCCGCCGACGCTCGGCTCGGCGATCGGCATCGTGTTCCGCGCCTATGCCCGCCTGCACGGCAAGCAGCGCTGGGGCGACAAGCGCCCGAGCTACTCCCAGCACGTCCCGACGCTGCTGCGCCTGTTCCCCGACGCCCAGTTCGTCCACCTCGTCCGGGACGGGAGGGACTGCGTCGCGTCGCTGCTGGAGATGCCGTGGTTCGACGGAGACGTCCACCACGCGGTCTGCGCCTGGCGGGAGACGATCGACCGGGGCCGGCGGCTCGCCGAGCGCCTCGGCCCCGACACCTACTACGAGCTGCAGTACGAGCGTCTCGTCGCCGACCCGGGCGACGAGCTGACCCGGCTCTGCACGTTCCTCGACGAGGACTTCGACCCGGCGATGACGCACCCCGAAGGGCTCGCGAAGCGGATCGTCCCGTCCCGCAAGCGATGGCACGAGCGGACCCACGAGGCCGTCACCACCAGCCGCATCGGGGCGTGGGCGGAACGCCTCGACCCCTGGGAGATCAGCCTGGCCGAGGCGGCGTTCGGCGAGCGGCTCGCCGAGTACGGGTACGAGCCGAGCGGCCTGCCGAAGCCGCCCCCGGCCCAGCTCGCCCGCTTCACGCGGACCGCCGCCCACCGCCGCATGGCGCAGAGCAAGGCCGCGCTGCGCGAACGCTGGAAGCAGCACCACGAACCCAACCCGGTCGCGTCCCTCCTGTCCGCCGAACGGTCCACCAGCAGCGCGCCCTGACCCGGCTCGCGGCGCGCCGCCCTCATCGCCCGGTGGACGGCGCGCCGCTACCCGGCCGGGTCCAGGGCGGCGAGCTGGTCGGCGAACCAGCGCTGCGGAGGCAGCGCCGTCGCCGCCGCCGCGAGCCGGGCGCAGCGTTCGGCCCGCCGGGCGCGCGGCATGAGCAGGGCCTGATGGAGGGTCTCCGCCGTCTGCGACACGTCGTACGGGTTGACCATCAGCGCGTCCTCGGACAGCTCCGCCGCCGCGCCCGCCTCCCGGGACAGCACCAGCGCGCAGCCGTGCCGCGACAGGACGGGCCCCTCCTTCGCGACGAGGTTCATGCCGTCGCGGATCGGGTTGACGAGCAGGACGTCAGCCAGACCGTAGGCGGCGAGGGAACGCGGGTAGTCGTCGTTCACCTGCAGGATCAGGGGATCCCAGTCGGGCGTGCCGAACTCGTCGGAGATCTGCTTCGCCATCCGCTGGACGGCCGCCGTGTACTCCCGGTACTCGGGAAGGTCGTAGCGGGACGGGTACGCGAACGCCAGGTGGACCACGCGGCCGCGCCATTCCGGATGGTTGACGAGCAGTTCGCGGTACGCGGCGAGCCCTCGCACGATGTTCTTGGACAGTTCCGTCCTGTCGATCCGCACGATGAGCTGCCGATCGCCCACCTGCTCGCGCAGTGCGCGCGCCCGTTCGGTGACGTCTTGTTCTGCCGCGCGCTGGCGCAACGCCGTCCCGTCCACGCCGAGACCATGCACGCCCACGTGAGTGGTGTGTCCTGCACAGGTGACCGTGCGGGCAGACCGATCGACGCGCGCCCCAGGTAGAAACTCGCAGCAGTCGAGGAACGCCGACGCCCACCGCTCGGTGAGGAACCCTGCGTGGTCAGCGCCGAGGATGCCGAGAAGGATCTGCGTACCGATGTCCTCTGGGAGAAGCCTGTAGTACTCAGGCGGCGCCCACGGCGTGTGAGAGAAGTGGACGATCCTCAGATCGGGACGGCGGTCACGCAACATCCGCGGTGCCAGCGACAGGTGATAGTCCTGCACGGCCGCCTTCGCGCCCTGGGAGGCGTCCCGTGCGAGAGCGTTCGCGAAGGCCGCGTTGTACGCCTCGTAGGACTGCCAGTCGCGCCGTGAGCGAGCATCGAAATGCGGGCTGCGCGGTGTGTCGTACAGAAGGTGGTGGACGAACCACAGCGTCGAGTTGGCGACGGCGTTGTACGCACGGTGGAACGTCGCCTCGGGGATGTCGAGCATCCGCACCGCGGCGCCGCCGGTCTCGTAACCCGCGAGGTCCAGGCGGCCGTCCGGTGACCGGCGAGCGGCCGTCCGATCGGCCTCTCCGAGGCTCGCGCACACCCAGAGGACGTCCGGATCCCGGCCGGCCGGTTCCGCGTGCGTGCCGGCCGGGCGCGGCGGCCCGGGGTCGCGCGGCGCGCCCGTGACGGCGGCGAGCCCCGACACCAGCCCGCCGCCCCCGCGCCGCATGGTGAGCTCCCCGTCCTCCGACAGCGAGAACGAGACCGGCCCCCGGTTCGATGCCACCAGCACTTGGCTCATGACGGCAGGGTCTCAGTTGAGGCCGAGGCCCTTCAAAGTGACCCGCGTGGCATGCGTCACCGCGCGCCCCGCCGCCGGTTAGCCCGCGGAGCGCCGGGTAACCGTGCGGCATGAGCAGGTCCGAGACGACGAAGACCGTGCTCGTCGCCGGTGCCGCGAACCTCATCCTTGCGATCACCAAGCTGGTCGCCGGCCTGCTGGCCGGGTCCAGCGCGATGCTCGCGGAGGGCGCGCACTCCGTGGCGGACACCCTCAACCAGGGCTTTCTCCTCGCCTCGCTGCGGCGCAGCGAACGGCCCCCCGACCGGCGCCACCCCTTCGGATACGGCAACGAGCGGTACGTGTGGTCGCTGCTCGCCGCGTTCGGGATCTTCGTGGCCGGCGCCGGTTTCTCGATCTTCGAGGGCATCCTGACCATGACCGGCCACGGCGGCACGGGGACGGCCGTGTGGCTCGCCTACGCCGTCCTCGCCCTCGCGGCGGTGCTGGAGGGGACGTCCTGGGTCCGCGCCTTCCACCAGGCCCGCAAG
Source organism: Actinomadura sp. B10D3 (assembly GCF_039871695.1). Taxonomy (NCBI): domain Bacteria; kingdom Bacillati; phylum Actinomycetota; class Actinomycetes; order Streptosporangiales; family Thermomonosporaceae; genus Actinomadura; species Actinomadura sp. B10D3. The sequence continues at coordinate 20,889 of NZ_JBDPLY010000045.1, read as the reverse complement.
GAGACCCGCGACAACGGGCGCGACCTCGTGGAGCACGTCCGCAAGTCGCCCGACGTGACGTTCAAGACCGCGCTGTTCGAGGACACCGCCGCGATGATCGGCCTCGCGCTCGCCGCCGCCGGGCTGGTGCTGCGGCAGATCACCGGCTCGGACTTCTGGGACGGGCTCGCGTCCGTCCTCATCGGCGTCCTGCTCGTCGTCCTCGCGTTCTCGATCGGCCACGAGAGCGTGCGCCTGCTCATCGGCCAGGCCGCCGACCCCGCGGCGCAGCGCGAGATCCGCGCGGAGATCCTCGGCGCGCCCGGCGTGACCGGCGTGGACGAGCTGCTCACCATGCACTTCGGCCCCGAGCAGCTCCTCGTCGCCGCCAAGGTCCACTTCTCGGACGCCATCAGCGCCGACCAGGCCGAGGACGTCGCCGGCGAGATCGACCGGAGGCTCCGGGAACGGCTCCCGGTCGTCCGGCACGTGTTCCTCGACCCCACGCAGCGGACCGTCCCGCCGGAGCCCGGCCGCGTGATCAAGAACTCGCCCGGGTAACGTCTCAATCGGCGGACCCACCTGTCTGGCATCCGGTCAGTTCATGTAAAGTCACGCATACGAGTTCAAACCGCTCGCGGTTCTCGACAACTGAATACCGCTCATCCAGAGGGGTGGAGGGACCGGCCCTGTGAAGCCCCGGCAACCACCCGGCTGAGGCGCACTCGCGATCCTGCGAGGCCGGCCGGGAGATGGTGCCAACTCCGGCCTGCGACCAAGGTGGCGCAGGAAAGATGGGGAGAAAGGCCTCGCCCTCATGGCACTCACGCCTGCCACAGACCTCGGACCGGCAACCGCCCTCGTCTGCCGCGAATGCGGCTCCACTCGCGATCTCGGGCCCTTCTACGCCTGCGAGGAGTGTTTCGGCCCCCTGGAGATCGCCTACGACTTCAGCGGCGTCACCCGCGCGGGCATCGAGTCCGGTCCGCGCAACATCTGGCGGTACCGCGGGCTGCTGCCCGTCCCGTCCGCGGTCGCCGAGACGCCCAACACCGAGCCCGGCCTGACCCGGCTCGTCCGCGCCGACAACCTCGCCGAGAGCCTCGGCCTGCAGAGCCTGTGGGTGAAGGACGACAGCGGCAACCCGACCCACTCGTTCAAGGACCGCGTCGTCGCCGTCGCGCTCGCCGCCGCCCGCGAGCTGGGCTTCAAGGTGCTGGCCTGCCCGTCCACCGGGAACCTCGCCAACGCCGTCGCCGCCGCGGCGGCCCGCGCCGGGATCCGCAGCGCGGTGTTCGTCCCGTCCAACCTGGAGACCCAGAAGATCATCACGACGGCCGTGTACGGCGGGACGTTCGTGACGGTCGACGGCAACTACGACGACGTGAACCGGCTCGCGTCCGAGATCGCCGGCGAGCAGGACGACTGGGCGTTCGTGAACGTCAACGTCCGGCCCTACTACGCCGAGGGCTCCAAGACGCTCGGCTACGAGATCGCCGAGCAGCTCGGCTGGCGGCTGCCGGACCAGATCGTCGTCCCGGTCGCGTCCGGCTCCCAGCTCACCAAGATCGACAAGGCCTTCCAGGAGCTGATCAAGCTCGGCCTGGTCGAGGACAGGCCGTACCGAGTGTTCGGCGCCCAGGCCGCGGGCTGCGACCCGGTCGCCGCCGCGTTCAAGGCCGGGCACGACGTCGTCCGCCCGGTGAAGCCCGACACGATCGCCAAGTCCCTCGCCATCGGCAACCCCGCCGACGGCCCGTACGTCCTGGACGTCGCCCGCCGCACCGGCGGCGCCGTCGAGGACGTCACCGACGCCGAGGTCGTCGAGGGCATCCGCCTCCTGGCCCGCACCGAGGGGATCTTCGGCGAGACCGCCGGCGGCGTCACCGTGGCGACGCTTCGCAAGCTCATCGAGGCCGGCACCCTCGACCCGTCCGCCGAAACCGTGATCATCAACTCCGGGGACGGCCTCAAGACCCTGGACGCCGTCGCACCCGTCGTCGCCCCGTCCGCGAACATCGCCCCGTCCCTCGAGGCGTTCCGCGCCGCGAACCTCGCCTGAGAACGAAGGAGCAGCATGAGCAGCGTGTCCGTCCGTATCCCGACGATCCTGCGGACCTACACCGGCGGCGAGGCCGAGGTCAAGGCCGAGGGCGCCACCCTCCGCGCCGTCGTCGCCGACCTGGAGGCCAGCTACTCCGGCATCTCCGCCCGCATCCTCGACGACTCCGGCAAGATCCGCCGCTTCGTCAACGTCTACGTGGGCGACGAGGACGTCCGCTTCGCCGACGGCCTGGACACCCCCACGCCCGAGGGCGCCCAGATCTCCATCATCCCCGCGGTGGCCGGCGGCTGACGGCGTTCCGGCGGGCCCGGCCCCACCCCGGGCCCGCCTAAGCTCCCTGCCATGCCCCGGCGAACGACGTGGGGGGCGCTCGGCGCCCTCGCTCCCACCCTCACCTGTTCGTGCCTCCTCGGACTCTGGGCCATGTCCGCCTTGCAGGCCCGCGCCGACCGGGCCCGCGAACTCGACTGCCTCCACGGCCGCGCCGCCCAGTGGAGCCACGGCTACGGCGCCTGGCTCCCCGTCGCCGTCCTCGCGGGGGCGGCCCTGGCCGCGGTCCTCGCCGTGGCCGTCCTCGCGGCCGGCAGAAGATCCCCGACCTGGGCCCGCACCCTCTGCTACCCGGCGTCGGCGCTGGCCGTCCTCGCCCTCTTCCCCGCGGGCATGAAGACGCTCGACCACTTCAGCTTCCCCGGCTCCGACATATCCAGCGTCGGGAGCCCACCCTGCGGGGTCGGCTCGACCCAGGTCAGGAGCGCCGGCCCCGCGCCGTCGTGGCCAGCGTCAGGATGAGCCCGCCCCAGAGCAGTCCCATCCCCACGCCGACGGCCAGGCCCGCGGCCAGGAGCGCGCCACCGGCCCCGATCAGCGTCGGGCCGACGTACATGAGCCTCACCCGTCCAGGTGGATGCCTCGTCCGCGAAAGCCTGACGACTTCACGACCGGTGATGACCTGCAAGAGGCAAACGGCGGCCATAAGCCCCGCCACAGCCGAGAAGGTATATGCGAGCGTCATCCGGACAACCTAGTCGGCTTTCGAGGACGCGGCGCCGCGCTTGACCTCAAGCTTCCTTGAGGATGGACGCTGAACTTATGAGCGCACCGGACGTCGACATCGAGGCGATCAAGCAGGTCGTCGCCACGGTCGAGCACTCCCAGAACAACGAGCTACCGGACGAGTTCGCCGCCCTGTTCCGAGCCGACGCCATCTGGACGACAGGCGGCGGCAAGCGCCTCTACGGACGCGACGCGATCTCCGCCTTCACCCACCAGGTCCTCCCCGGCGCCATGCGCGGGACGACGGTCACCTTCGAGGTGGAACACGTCTTGTTCGTCCGTCCCGACGTCGCAGCCGTCAAGGTCCTCCAGACATACCGGACCGCCAACGGCGAAGAAGTCGGCACACCACTGTTCGTCATGGCCAAGGAAGACGACCACTGGTACCTGACCGCCTGCCAGAACACCGCCGTCCACCCCAGCGACTGACCCCACACGCGCCCACCCTGGAACACTGCCCCAAGAAGCTACGGGCCGTGGACAGCCAACCTGATCATGCGCAGACGATCACGAGGGTCTGGACTGTGGGGGGCCGCCGTCCGTGGTCGGACGCCGTCGACTGCGCGGCCGGCCATGCGGCGATCTCCTCCGGCCTGCCGTACCGCCCCATCGCCGTGGTCGGAAGGAACATGGATGAGGCCGGGCCGTCGGCAGGGTTCCCGTCGGTGTCGATGAACCCGGGTTGGATGATGTTGACCGTGATGCCCCGGTGCGCCAGATCGCGGGCCGCGCCCCGGCTGAAGCCCTCAAGCGCCGCCTTCGACGATGCCGCCACCGGTCGCGGCCGCAAATGAACAGACCAGATGCACGATACCTGCGTATTCGACGTATCACTCAGAGCTCAACCTGCGTACGGGGCTGTGTTATCGCCAGTAGCGTTTGCGTAGCCTTTTCCATACGCGGTTCACTCCGATCACCCCGAGACCGCACAGCCCGGCTGCGGCGAATTGCTGCCAAGCCGCCACCTCGATGGAGAATCCGCCGAAGAGGGCGGCGATGGCCATGCCCAGAAACGCGGCGCCGACCAGGAAGAACATGCAGCACATGAAGACGTGCTGCATGTAGAGGCTCATGGATTCCGGACGGCCTCGCTCGGGTAGCGAACGAGCCGTTGACACGCTCAATCCGATAAGCCCCACACCAAAGAGCCCGAACACGGCAAGCACCAGTTGCGACCACACGCCCTAGACCTCCCGGTTTCTTCGCATGATCTCGCCCCGGTGTCCGTTTCGCAAGCCATGGGCTCGTGCGCTTTTCCTGGTCCCGCCTTTACTAAATGACAGCAAGCTTTCAATGACTGACTTGAGTTGTCTGCCGCTGGCTGGTTCAAGCCCAAGAGTGGGCAAACAACGGACGGATGCCGGCCGTAGCACCAGCCTCGGAAGACCGGTTCGCGGGGTGCCCGCCCCTGTGACCTCTTTGCTTAAGAAGTGGGCTTGAGAGCAGGTCCGTGTCACCATGTGCGGCATGATGCCGACGCGAAAGGGCTATGCCGCGTAGACGGCCGGCTCAACTCCGATGGCAGTCGCCACCGCCTCGACCCGAGAGCGGAGGCCGCTTCGTGCCCATCCCGGGTTTGTCTCCCCGTGGCGCGGCTGTCTTGGTTGATGTGGGATCTGCAAGCGCTCGCCGCCGTCGGCCTGATCACTGATGAGCGTGTGGCTTCTGACGGCGAGCCTCGGCTCGTGGGCTTGGCTACTCAGCTCGATGCGTCGCTCGGAATCAGTCAGGCAGCGCCACGGTGAGATCCACCTCGACGAGCTGTCCGGTGAAGCCCAGCTGGGAAACGCCCAAGAGCGTGCTCGCCGTGGTGAAGGCCGGACCCAGGGCGGACTCGGTGAGCCGACTCCATACGGCTCCGAGGTCGCCCCTTTCGTCGCTTCGCACGTAGATCACCGACCGCACCACGTGGTGCGGCTGGGCGCTCACCGCTGCCAGGGCGGTGAGCGCGTTCGCGATCACCTGGTCGACCTGCTTCTCAAGGGAACCGGCGCCGACGAGGTCACCGTTGCGATCGAGCGGGCACTGTCCAGCCAGGTGGGCCGTACGCCCTGCCTCCACCACCGTGATGTGGTGGTAGCCGGGCGTCTCATGCAGCAGTTCGGGGTTGATGCGGGTGATCTTCTCAGTCATGCCCGCAAGTCTGGCCAGCGTGGTGGCAGCACGCACCACATTTTCCTCCCGCCTGAGGTCAAGCAACGAGCTGAGTGGTGGTACGTCCCAGATCGCGCGTTTGAGCGTCCTGGGCCTGGTCAGGGTGGGTTGGGGTGGATGGGGAGGCTGGCGCGGGCAGGGATGTGTGGCGCTTGCACTCGGCGGGGTGGAGTGACCAAGAAGACGAGTAGCTAGACCCTGACCTGCGAACGGGCGGCCTCACCCAGCACGATCGGGGCCGTCCGTTCCGTGATTGTTCCGCGCGCTGACCCGCACCCGCCCGCCATGCGGTTTCTTGCGCTGCCCATAGGCGTTCTCCCCCACCTTCCTCCCCCGACCCGACGAGACCTGTACCTAGCGGCGGACGGGTTCTGTCAAGGGTGGCGAAGCCATCACAGCGTGACGCCCGAAGGGCGCCCTTGACAGGTTCCGGCCGCCGCCATCCTCAAGACATCGGGTCGGGGGAGCCCTGTGCCATTCCAGTCCAGTTGGCGACGTCCCTGTACCGGAGATGCCTCGTCGTCGGCTGGACCTGCGCCAGCTCTGGACGGCGGCGCGACCCGGTGACCGCCGGCGGCTGGCGGACGGGCGGAGGCTTCGCGATGCGCGGCCCGGCGCGGCCGTCCGGTGACCGGCGCCCACGCCGCACGCTCCGGGCGGCCAGGCGCGGGGCCGCGCCAGCGGCCCAAGCGCCGCCGCCTCTTGATCCAAAACAGCCCAATTCGGCAGCAGATACGAGGCACCAAGCTAAGGTGTAGCGACCCACGTTGCAGCATCAGAGGACGAGAGCATAAAGGTTGAAAGATGTCCAAAGATTTCGCCACACTCCTTGCTCAGGTGATTCCAGTGATTATGCTTGCCCTGATTCTTGAATTGGGCAACATGGTTAGTCGCCCTCTCAAGGAAGGGGAAGAACTCAAGAATGAAATTGATGAGACCTCTAGAGAGTTGGAAAGGAATATAGCGAGTGCCGAGCGATTGGTTGCCGAGGCTGAATCACATGGAGACTCGATAAATGCTTATACAGTGCAGCGCAGAATTCAAGACATGCGGGACATGTTAGAGCGCTCTAGGTCGCAACGAGACCGCCTTAATGGTGCCCGGAAAAAGAATTCACTCATTGTGCTATTTCTAATATCCTTCTATGGTGCCACCCTGGTCATTCTCGGTGCTTGCGAAACACTATCACTGTATGCGGCAGACGGCGCAAAGCTCCCAGTGTGGGCAGGCGATATAGCTGTCACTTTCGTTACATTGGCCATGTTTGCTGTTATAACATACCCAATCCTGGGATGGATAATAACAAATTCAATCCTGTTGGACGAATTCAACATACCCAAGAAATCCGCGGTGGCAAGGGTTCTTCTTGCAGTAGGTCCCGTTTTGCTCATAGCAATTATGGCGGCCTTGGTGGGCTACTTGTAGTCTCGCTCTAACTGATCTCAAAAAGAGTCGGCTCGTGAACGGCGTCCGGCGAGAGGGACACATCCCAAGGGATGCCAGTCCCAAAGGCGTTCGGGGCCTTGTTGGTCGACGAGGGTTACGGCGTTGATCGTGAACTCGGTGGGCGAGAGTTCTCGGCCTAGCGCAGTTATGAGTGGTTCGGCGGGTTGGTCGGTTTCGCTGTAGGCGAGTGTCATGTGTGGGAGCCACTGCGTGGGGCCCTCGGTGTGCCCTTCGCGGCCGGTCACTTGGAGGGTGGCCGTTTGGATGGCGTTGCGGATCTGGCTCAAGGGGCCGACGGGCCGGACTTCTGCGGCAATCGCTTCGGGGTGGTAGAGGATTCGGCTGAGAGTTACGGCGATGGGTGGGAGTTTGGCGAGTAGTTTGGATGCTGCGGTGAGCATGTCTTCTTGCTGCTCGGTGGTGATCTCGTCAGTGGGGCCGACTACCAGTGTGGTGATGTGGAGCCACTCGGGTGGGGGCATGTGAAGGCCGGTGAAGCTGGCGAGTCGCTTCCGAGCGGTTTGGGCGGTGTTGCGGGCTTCGGGTTGGTCGCCGAGGAGGATGTGCCAATAGATCGTGCCCTGGCCGGGGCCGGGTTCTTCGCGGTTCTGCCAACGGTTGATCATCTGCGTAGGCAGAGGGCTCATGAACTCTCCAGATCGGGATCGTCGGTCAGGGCGGCGGCGTTGAAGTCGCGGATCTGCTGTCGTAGTTGGACTGCGAGAGGAATGTCCCGGTAGCGGGGATGGCTGAGGCGGCGGTCCAGGTCGGCTAGGTAGCGCGTGACGGTTGTCAGGCGCATTCCGGGGTCGAGCGTCAGCAACTCGGCGAGTTGTTCAGCGGTGCCTTCGAGGTCGCCTTTGAGTAGATGCGCCACTCCGGTTCCGACGCGGATCTGAGCCCAGATCGCTGGCGCGACTGGGGCGCCGTTCGCCCACGCGGTGTCAGCCATCGCGGCGGCCCGTAGTGCGGCGTCGGGATCGCCTGTCCGGTTGGCCACGGACAAGGCAAAGAGGGCCTGGCGCTCGCCGGGGAAGGACCAGACCGATAGATCCGCGGTGCCGTCGTGGAGGGTCTCGACGGACTGTTCGGCGCGGGTGACGGCCTCACGTGCCCTGTTCTTGTCTCCGACGATGGCGGCCGCGTTGGCCTCGTACCACGCGAGTTGTGTCTTCATCGGCGTGTGCGGGCTGGCCTCGTAGCCCTGTCGGGAGAGGTCGGCGGCTTCGATGAGGCGGTCTTGCCAGCGGGCCGTCTTGGCTTGGGCGTACCAGGCGTACGACTCGTTGGCTCCGGCCTCCCGGGCGAGCATGAGCGCGATGGTTCCGTACTGCTCGGCCTGGGCGTCCATGTCGACGTCGCCGAAGATCACGGCTGCGTGTGCGAGTAGATCGGCGTTGATGCGTAGTAGTTCGCGGGTGTGGCGCGGCCGAGGGCGGCGGCTCTCTAGCAGGCTTTGTGTGCGGCGGTGAAGGTGCAGCACTTGGGGGAGGAGCCGTTTGGCCGGCACTTGTGTGTGCGCGGTGGCCAGGGACGAGGTTGATCGTGCGAGTCCTTCGATCGTCTCGTCGGTGGTGTCGCTGGCGGTGAGCCACCGGGTCAAGCGAGAGATGTCATCGGCGGCGGTCGACTCTGGCGCCTTGGCGGCCGTGCCGTGTGTGGGCGTCGTTTGAGTGCCTGACCGCGGTCGGGGGACGGTGACGGCTGGCGTGCTCGGGCGCCGTCGTGGTGCCAGGCCCAGGGTTATGCGGGCGGTGTCGGGCATGTGGAGGCCGTCGGCGATGCGCTCGAAGACTTCCAGGGTGGTGACCTGGCGAGTGCCCTTCATGGTCTCGCTGACCTTGCCTTGGGACATGCCGCAGGCGATGGCGATCTGGGTTTGGCTGGCGCCTGCGTACTGGCGCAACAGGTGGAAGACGGTGCGGATGTCTCGGGAGGTCAGGGCCTTGGTCATCTGCGGGTGGTCCCACAGTGATGCGGGGATGGCGATCGGGTCTGACGCCCGTCCCGACATCGGGTCTCCCTCCGCGTGACTCGTCATCGCTGAGCGTATATCCCGTGGCGGGATACCGCCTGGGAATGGGTCCCGGCCGAAATCTGGCAGATGTTGGTCGGCATGACGCAGCAGCAGGCAACGGGCAAGGCGGACTGCGGCTCTTGTGGTGGCCGTGGGTGGAAGTTCGTGCACCCTCGGCGGGCGGTGCTGGTGGGTCTGCCGGGTGGTTCGGGTCCGGAGGTCGAGCGCAGGCCGTGCCGGTGGTGTGTGCCGGTGGGCGGGGCGCGTGCGGCGTAGTCCAACAAGCTGCGGGGCCGGTAGGCGTTGGTGGTGGCTGTCGGTGTGGTCGTGCCGGTGTGGGGTGCGGTTGCCCTGACTAGGGGTGTGGGTCACTCCGGGTCGCCTGGCCTGCCGGTCCCGCTTCTGTTTCTCGTAGGGAGTGGTGGCGTATGCGTGAGCCGGTGAGGGCTCGAACGGTGGATGGCGCGTGGCGTCCGGCCGCGTTGGCGTTGGTGGCCGAGTTGGAGCGGCGCGGCCTGCTGGCCAGGGTGATGGGGCACGGTGCGCTACGGGTGCGTAACCCGGCCGGTGAACCCGACCCCGGCGACCCGCAGGGCCAGGGGTTCGGTCCTGGGCTGGGGCAGGAGGTGGTGTGCCGCCGTCGCGACGGGGTGCTGTGGTGGTTGTGGGTGTGGTCGGGACCGACCCGCACGTCTCCGCCGGAGTTGGAGCCGTTGTGCCCGGTTGCTGACGCCGCGGTCGCGGTGGAGCGCATCACACGGGTACTGGCTGTGCCCTTCGCCAGCTCGCCGAACCTGTCGTCGGGCGGGGTGCCGGGCGGGTGCCGGTGATGGGTGTCTCGTGGATCGCGTCGGCCGAGGAGACCAGCGCGGCGGTCGCGCGGATTGAGCGGGAGTTCTCCGGGGTGGTGGCCTGGTACGGGCAAGCCACTGGCGCATGGTGGGCGATGGTCCGCCTGCGTGACAAGGCGCGGTTGGTGGAGGCGGTGAGCCCGCGGGAGTTGCGGGAGGCGATCGTGCATGCGCGCGGCTGGCCGTGGCCGAGGTGACCGGGTAAGGGGCGCAGCGTGTTGATGGTGGTCGGCGTGGTTCCGGGGGCGTGACGGCTGAGACTGCGGGCGCTACTCTGCCACGTAAGCCGCTTGTGTGGTCAAGCGTCAGAGTCGTCAGGTGGTCGTCATGTCGAGCCTGGAGTTCGAACCCCCGAAATACGCGCGGGTGGTGCTGGAGTTGCGCCGCCGGATCGAGAACGGCGACTACCCGCCCGGCGCCCTGCTCCCCTCCGAATCACAGCTCGTGCGGGAGTTCGCAGTAGGGCGGACTACCGTGGTGCGGGCGTTGCAGATGCTCCAGCAGGATGGATGGATCATCCGCGAACACGGGCGCGGCTCGTTCGTCAAGGGACGCCCGGCCTCGTCGGCGCGGCCGTCTCGTCCCGGCCTGGCGGTACTGGACCAACCCGGAACCACTGCGGGCGTGCGGCTGATCGATGTCGGCCCGGCCGATCCCCCGGCGCCGGTCGCCGAACTCCTGGGCGTGGGTGGTGGTCGGGTGTTGGCGCGGCGGTGGGTGACCGAGCGGGACGGGGTCGCCTCAGAGGTGGTGACGTGCTGGTTCCCGCAAGAACTGGTGTACGGCACCGACCTGGACAAGCCTGACGCCCTGCCGGTCGGGCTGCGGGCGCATCTGCGCACGGTCAAAGACCTGCGCATCGACCACATCGTCGAGCGGCTGACCGCGCGCCTTCCGGCCGGCGACGAGACCCGGCATCTGGGGATCAAGAAGGGGGAGCCGGTGCTGTCGGTGCTGGCGAGCCTGCATGATGCTGCCGACGCGGTCCGGTTCGTGGCCCAGGTTGTGATGCCGGGGACGCTGCATGAGCTGGAGGACGTGTACAGCGTCCCGGACTGACCCGGAGCCCGGCCTGACCTGCCCATCTCTGGAATGTGATGCAGGTCACTTCAAAGAATGCTTGTCCGGTCAAGCGAGCGAGGTACTTTCAATACATGCACTCGTCCGAACAAGCGGATGGGTGAATGTTTGGAGGTGGCCGCGATGGCGGTGCAGGGTCCGTTCAAGGTCGCGTTCGGGGATGTGTTCCCGTTCGGGGCGTTCGTCAAGGGCGGGGTGGAGCCGGTGCGGGACTTCGACCGGTCGACCCGGGAGAACTTCGTGCAGGCGCGGGACAAGGACACCGGTGAACTCGTCTGGGCGGTCGAGGTTCTGGACGCTGACCCGGAGTCCAAGGGCACGTTCAAGGTCAAGCTGTCGGGGCCGGTGCAGCCGGTGGTGCCGGAGGCTCCGGCGGGGTTCCCGTTCGTGCCGGTGGAGTTCGAGGGGCTGGCGGTGACGCCGTACGTCAACTCCGGTACCGGGCGGCTGGCCTATTCGCTGAAGGCGGCGGCGGTGCGTCCGGCCAACTTCAAGGGCGGCGCGGGCCGCAACAGCGGCAAGGACAGCGCGGCGAAGGATGCGGCGTGATGGCGGGCGGGCGCATGTCGGCGCTGGCGCTGCCCGTCGACACCTCGGCGGCGGTGCAGTTCAAGCCGTTCCGGGCGCGTACGCCGCTGTTCACGGTCAAGGCGGGGCGGGTGCTGGTCACCTTGACCCTTCCCGAGCGGCTGGGCGCGGGGGATGTGGAGTTCGCGCGGGCGCTGGCTGAGCAGGCGGCGGCGTACGCGGTGGAGGTGGAGCGGCTGTACCGCTTCGGCCGTCGTCCTTCCTCGTCGGGTCGTCCCTCGGGCCGGTCGGTGGGGAAGGGGGTGGCTGCCTGATGGAGGCCTACAGCTACACCACGCTCACGGTCGACCCGGACGGGACGGCGGCGGTGCACGTGACCTTGCGTCCGGATGAGCAGGTCTCGCTGCTGTGCGTGCGTGACCGTGGCCGTGCGCAGCTTGCGATCTCGCACGCACGGGCGGACGTGTGCATCACTCCGACCAACCCGGCGGCCCCGACCGCCGAAGACCTCGCCGTTGCGCGTCGGCTCGCCGAGTTGTTCGCGCGGTACGCGGCCGAGGTGGAACGGCTGCACATCGCGGCGCAGTCCGCTGAGTCTGCGGCCTGAACAGGTGGGGCGGCTGGAGCTGGTACCTCCGGCCGCCCCGCTTCCTCTCCCTGAAACACGCAAAAGAAGAGGTCATCCATCATGGCATGGGAGTTCCGCAAGCTCCGTCCCGGCGACAACGTCGCCGTAGAAGCACAGCGCGACCCGTTCGCGCCCCCGAAGTGGGCGCCGCCGGTGTGGCACATGCCCGAGGGCCTGGTGCTCATCGTCAACGCCGTCCGCGTCCTCGTCCGGACGGTCGCGTTCCTGGCCCGCCATATCGTCCCCGTCACCGTCCTGTCCGGGCTTGGCTGGCTCGGCTACCGGTTCGGATGGCCGGTCCTCGCCGTCGTCCTGGCCCTCGTCCTCCAAGGCCTGAGCGTGTGGGCGCTGGTGGACAATCCGTCCTTCGTCCGCTGGGTCGCCCGTCCCGCCCAGTCCCGATGGCGGCTCATCGCGGTGTACCGGCGGCACTGGCAACCCGTCCTCGTCACGGCTGGGCTGACCAAGGTCCACAAGGGACGGGAGTACCTGCCCTCCCTGGTCCGCGTGCGGTCCGGCGCGACGTCTGACCGGGTGCTGGTGAAGATGCTCAAGGGGCAGGCTCCGGAGGCGTGGGAACGGGTCGCGGTCAACCTCGCGCACGGCTTCGGCGCAACCTTGGTCCGCGTCCGGGACGGGGACCGTCCGGGACGGATCTGGCTGGAGTTCGTCCGCCGCGATGCCCTCGCCGTCCCCATCCCCGCACTCCCCGTCCCCGACCCGTCCGAGGTCGACCTGTCCGGGCTGGAGATCGGACGGGCCGAGGATGGCTCACCCTGGCGGCTACGCCTCCTGGGAACCCATGTCCTGATCGCGGGCGCGACGGGGGCCGGCAAGGGCTCGGTCATCTGGTCCACCATCCGCGCACTCCTGCCGCTGCTGCTCGGCGGGCTGGTGGAGGTGTGGGCCATCGACCCCAAACGCATGGAACTGTCCTTCGGGCGGGCGCTGTTCGAACGGTACGGGCGCTACAGCGACGACCCCAAGGGTGGCATGGTCGAACTGCTGGAGGCCGCGGCCGAGGACATGAACGCCCGCGCCGAACGCTTCGCCGGAGTCACCCGCTCGTTCACGCCCAGCCATGAGCACCCGTTCCGGGTGATCGTGGTGGATGAGCTGGCGTTCCTGACCGCCTACTGCCCCGACCGCGACCTACGCAAGCGCGCCGAGTCCGCGCTGGCCGTCCTCACCTCACAAGGCCGGTCGGTCGGCTATTGCGTGATCGGCGCGCAGCAGGACGCCCGCAAAGAGGTCAACAACCTGCGCAACCTGTTCCCCGACCGCATCGCCCTGCGACTGGATGAAGACGAACAGGTGGACATGGTGCTCGGTGACGGTGCCCGCGACCGCGGCGCTCTCGCTGATCAGATCTCCTCGGTCCCGGAGATCGGCGCGGGCGTGGGCTTCGTCCGGCTGGAGACCACACCGGATCCGGTCCGGGTGCGGGCCGCGTACGTCTCCGATGACGACATCCGGGACATGGTCGCGCTCGGGCTGCCTGACCTCGACATCAAGGGGGCTGCGTGACCAAAGCGGGTCCCACCGTCGTCCAACCCACCCTCGACGGCGCCGAGGTGGAGGGCTCAGCACCGGAACCGGTGGTCAAGACTCTCGCTCCGCTGGCGCGTGGGGTGCTGGAAGCGGTCGCGGTCGAACACGGCGTGTGCATCCGCCCCGTCCCCATGCGGCGGGTGGACCTGACCACGGGCGCGGCGGAGGTGGTGTATGTCCCGTGCGGTCACACGCTGGCTTCGGTGTGCCCGTCGTGCGCCGAACGCAAGCGCAAGCTGAGGGCCGTGCAATGCCGCCAGGGCTGGCACCTGACCGAAGAACCGGTCATCACCCGCGCCGATCCCGATGACGAGCAACGCGCGTGGACGGAACTGCGGGCGCAGGCTCAGGCGGCTCGGGATCGTGCGGCCGAGGAGGGGGCGGCGGACGGAGAAGGGCCGGAGTTCTGGGATGCCGTGGTCCGTGACCTCGACATCGAACTCGAACGCTCCGGGGTGCGCGGCTCGCTCAAGACCGGTGAGCAGAGCAGGGGCCGGCGCACTCGGTCGACTCGGCGGCGGCAGGATGCTCCGGACCTTCCCCGGCGGCCGGTCGACTCCCGCACGGTCGGCAAGGTGTTCCGCGGCCGCGACGGCAAGACGTTCCGGCCGTCACTGTTCCTGACCCTGACCCTGGACTCCTACGGGCGGGTGCGCTCGGACGGAACGCCCGTCGACCCGACGTCGTACGACTACACCCGGGCGGCGCGGGACGCGTTGCACTTCTCCAAGCTGGTGGACCGGTTCGTGCAGAACCTGCGCCGGTTCGTCGGCTACGACGTCCAGTACTTCGCCACCGTCGAACCCCAACGCCGTCTCGCGCCCCACCTGCACATGGCCATACGCGGCACCATCTCCCGGGCAGAGCTGCGGCAAGTGGTGGCCGCGACATATCACCAAGTGTGGTGGCCCTCGACCGACCGTGTCGTCTTCGAGGGAGACAACCTGCCCGTCTGGGATGACGTTGCGGGCGACAACGGCGGCGGCTACCTCGACCCCACCACCGGGGAGGTCCTGCCCACCTGGGATGAAGCGCTAGACGCCCTCGGCCAGGACCAGGACGCCGAACCGCTCCACGTGGTGAAGTTCGGTCGGCAGATCGACGCGCAGGGCGTCCTCGCCGACTCGGCCGACTCCCGGCGCTGCATCGGCTACCTGACCAAGTACCTGGTCAAGGGCGTAGCCGAATGCCACACCGCCGAAACGAGCGCGCAGCGTGAGCACGTCGACCGGATGGCCGAAGCGCTTCGCTACGAACCGTGCTCGCCCACCTGCGCGAACTGGCTGCGCTACGGCATCCAACCCAAGAACCCCCGCAAAGGCCTCACGCCCGGCTACTGCAAGGGCAAGGCACACCGACGCGAACACCTCGGCTACGGCGGCCGCCGCGTCCTGGTCTCCCGCAAATGGTCCGGCAAGACCCTCGCCGACCACAAAGCCGACCGCAAAGCATGGGTCCTCGCCCGGCTCGCCGAGGCCGGAATCCCGGTCACCAACCCGGCCGACCCGCAAGCGATCCACGTCTGGGAACGGGCGGGGCCTGGTGACCCCGACGTCAAGCCGACAGAGCAACGGCTCCTACTGCTGATCAACGAACGCATTCAACGGCGCCGCCAGCTCGACGCCGCGACCCACAACCCCACCCTAGAACTTTCGGCAACTGCGGAGGCAGCGTGAAGCGCAGTGAGTTGATGACCACAAAAGAAGTGCTCGCCGAACTGGGCGGAAACGTTAGCCGGAACGTCTTCTACCGCTGGCGCTCCACCGGTCGCGCTCCTGTTGGACTCAAGCTGCCCAATGGGGAACTCCGTTTCCGGCGGTCCGAGGTGCTCGCGTGGATCGACTCTCTTGAGCAGGGGAGCGCGGCGGCATGATGTCGTATCAGGTGCGGTTCTGGTCGATTAAGACCGTGAAGAATCGCCGTCGTCCGTTCGGTGTGCGCTGGCTCGTGGACGGGCAAGAGAAGTCGGAATGGTTCGTCACGAAAACCCTGGCCGAGCATTACCGCTCGGAACTTGTCCAGGCGGCTCGGCGTGGCGAGCCCTTCGACACCGTGACCGGTCTTCCTGAGTCGATGCTACGGACCCACAAGACCGGGTCCTGGTACGACCACGCTCGGGCCTACGTTGCTCGGCAATGGCCTGGTAGTGCTGCGAAAACTCGCGCGACGGTAGCTGACTGCCTCGCCTCGGTCACTCGGGGCCTGGTGGTCGACGAGCGGGGCGCTCCGAGCGCTGAGGTCCTCCATCGTGCCCTCGCGACGTGGGCCTTCAACCGGCATCGCATGGAGCGGCAGGAACCCCCGCCAGAGATCACAAATGCTCTGGCATGGCTGGCCAAGAAGTCCGTACCCCTGGCCCACATGGGAGATCCGCAGGTTCTCCGGCGGGGCCTCGACGCAATGGCCGTGAACCTCGACGGAAAGACGGCGGCGGCGAAGTCCATTAAGCGGCGTCACTCGGTGTTCCGCTCCTGTCTGGACCATGCCGTTGAACTCAAGGTGTTCCCGGTGAATCCGCTTAACGAAGTGCGGTGGGAACTGCCCAAAACCGTTGTCCAGGTCGACCCTCGGCAAGTGCCCAACCCGGACCAAGCTCGCGCGCTTCTGGCGGCGGTGCCGGTTATCGCTCCTCGGGTGGGCCAACACCTCCTTGGGTTCTTCGCCTGCCTGTACTTCGCGGGCCTGCGTCCCTCGGAGGCGGTAGCGCTGACGCTGGATGACTGCGAACTTCCGGCAACTGGCTGGGGCCGTCTGCTCCTGGCCGGGTCAAGCCCGGCTGCCGGCAAGCAATGGACCGACGACGGCCAGTACCACCAGCCTCGGAGCCTCAAGGCTCGCGCCCAGGGCGTGAAACGACCAGTCCCGGCCTGTCCTGAGTTGGTCGCCATCCTCCGGGCGCACGTCGACCAGTTCGGCGCGGCTGACGATGGTCGTCTGTTCCGCAGTCAGCGCGGCAACCGGCTGGCACCTGTCAGTTACGAGTCCGTTTGGCGGCGGGCTCGCAAACATGTCCTGACGGCTGCGCAGCTCGCTACGCCTCTGGCGGAACGGCCCTACGACCTGCGCCACGCGTGCCTGTCGCTGTGGCTCAACGGCGGTGTTCCCGCGGTGAACGTGGCGGCTCGTGCCGGGCACTCGGTCGCCATGCTCCAGAGCACATATGCTCACTGCATCGACGGTGACGAGGAGATCATGAACCGGCGCATCGATGCAGCGCTCGGGGCTCCTCCTACCCCCGTCGCGGAACGCGCGGAACAGACCGTGTCTCCGACCTCCCACCCCCGTGCACGTGTTCCGCGATCGTTCCGCGAATACCGGCGTACGGTCACGCACGGCGGATCACAGTGGCACATCCCGGACAGCCCGGCTGAGCGTCCTGCACCTGGTCAGGACAGGTCGGAGCAGGTGGGGGAGACGGGGCCGGGCGCGGATGTGTGGCGCTTGCACTCGGCGGGGTAGAGTGCTAAACAAACGGTTGGCACTCTGCTGTGGAGAGTGACAACTTCACACAGTCTGGGTCGGGGCGATGAGGCCTCAGTCCGGCGGCGGAATGGCAGTCGTCGGCGGTGGCCGTCCGTCGCGGGCGTCGGCTCGATCCGTATAAGCCACCTTGTTCCGGGAGGACTGGAGCCTATGGCTGCAAAGATGATCGCGTTCGACGAGGAGGCCCGCCGCGGTCTCGAGCGCGGCATGAACCAGCTCGCCGACGCCGTGAAGGTGACCCTTGGTCCCAAGGGCCGCAACGTCGTGCTGGAGAAGAAGTGGGGCGCCCCCACGATCACCAACGACGGCGTGTCGATCGCCAAGGAGATCGAGCTCGAGGACGCGTGGGAGAAGATCGGCGCGGAGCTCGTCAAGGAAGTAGCGAAGAAGACCGACGACGTCGCGGGTGACGGCACCACCACCGCGACCGTGCTGGCCCAGGCGCTGGTGCGCGAGGGCCTGCGCAACGTGGCGGCCGGCGCGAACCCGATGTCGCTGAAGAGGGGCATCGAGGCCGCGGTCGAGCGGGTCAGCGAGGAGCTGTCCAAGCTCGCCAAGGACGTGGAGACCAAGGAGCAGATCGCCTCCACGGCGTCCATCTCCGCGGGCGACCCGCAGATCGGCGAGATGATCGCCGAGGCGATGGACAAGGTCGGTAAGGAAGGCGTCATCACGGTCGAGGAGAGCCAGACGTTCGGTCTGGAGCTCGAGCTGACCGAGGGGATGCGCTTCGACAAGGGCTACATCTCGCACTACTTCGTGACCGACCCCGAGCGGATGGAGGCGACCCTCGAGGACCCGTACATCCTGATCGTTCAGGGCAAGGCGTCGGCCAACAAGGACCTGCTGCCCGTCCTCGAGGGCGTCATGCAGTCCGGCAAGCCGCTGCTGATCATCGCGGAGGACGTCGAGGGCGAGGCCCTGGCCACCCTGGTCGTCAACAAGATCCGCGGCATCTTCAAGTCCGTGGCCGTGAAGGCGCCGGGCTTCGGCGACCGCCGCAAGGCCATGCTGGGCGACATCGCCACGCTGACCGGCGGCCAGGTCATCAGCGAGGACGTGGGTCTCAAGCTGGAGAACACCACGACCGACATGCTGGGCCGCGCCCGCAAGGTCGTCGTCACCAAGGACGAGACCACCATCGTGGACGGCGCCGGTGACGCCAACGAGATCGCGGGCCGGGTCAACCAGATCCGCACCGAGATCGACAACACCGACTCCGACTACGACCGCGAGAAGCTCCAGGAGCGCCTGGCCAAGCTCGCGGGCGGTGTCGCGGTCATCAAGGCCGGCGCCGCGACGGAGGTCGAGCTCAAGGAGCGCAAGCACCGCATCGAGGACGCCGTCCGCAATGCCAAGGCCGCGGTCGAGGAGGGCATCGTCCCCGGCGGTGGCGTCGCGCTGCTGCAGGCCGGCACCAAGGCGTTCGACAAGCTGGAACTCGCGGGCGACGAGGCCACCGGTGCCAACATCGTCAAGCGCGCTCTGGAGGAGCCGCTGAAGCAGATCGCCGTGAACGCCGGCCTCGAGGGCGGCGTCGTGGTGGAGCGGGTCCGCAACCTGACCCCGGGTGAGGGCCTGAACGCCGCCACCGGCGAGTACGTCAACATGTTCGACTCCGGGATT
This sequence comes from Actinomadura sp. B10D3, assembly GCF_039871695.1. NCBI lineage: Bacteria > Bacillati > Actinomycetota > Actinomycetes > Streptosporangiales > Thermomonosporaceae > Actinomadura > Actinomadura sp. B10D3. The sequence goes on along the minus strand of NZ_JBDPLY010000045.1, from coordinate 2,425 downwards.
CTCGACCCGGCCAAGGTGACCCGGTCCGCGCTGCAGAACGCCTCGTCGATCGCCGCGCTGTTCCTGACCACCGAGGCCGTCATCGCCGAGAAGCCGGAGAAGACCCCGGCCCCGGCGGGCGACCCGTCCGGCGGCATGGGCGGCATGGACTTCTGAGCGGAGTCCATCGCGGCAAAGCCCAAGGGGCGGTCCTCCGGGGCCGCCCCTTTCGCGTGCCCGCTGTCCGAGGCGCCTGCCATGATGCCGATCCATGAGCGATCTGTTCGGCTCTCCGGTGTTGCGAGTGGATCAGCCTCGCGGCGCCCCTGCGGCCCGGTCCCGGTACAGGGTCTACGACGGGGACGGGACGCTGCTCGCCATCGGCGAAGAGCGTGGCGTCTCGCTGGCCCGCCAGACGGCCAGGACCGCTTTCGGCGGCAGCGACGCCGCCCGCACCGTCCATGTCGAGAACGGGCAGGGCACGCCGCTGCTCACGGTGGAGAAACAGAACGCGCGCAATACCCGGGTGAGCACGCCCGACGGGCATTTGCATGGGACATTGCGGAACGTCCGGCTGTACGAATACGCGCTTTTGGACGCGGCGGAGCGTCAGATCGGCAGTTTGGGCGGCAACCGTGTCGGGCGTAAATTCCGGGTGCTCGACGGCCACGGCCACCATGTCGCCCAAATCGAGAAGAAATGGAAGGGTGCCGCCACCGAGCTGCTGACCACCGCGGACAGGTACTCGGTCGAGATCTTCCAGCCCCTCCCGGATCCGCTTCGGGTCCTGGTGGTCGCGGCGCCGCTCGCGATCGATCTGATGCTGTACGAGGGCAAGGACTGGCCCGTCGGATAGCCCGTCCGCGAAGGGACTTTCGCGTACCGTGGGCCGTGCGGGACGGGTGCCTGACGACAAGGCTAGGAGAATGCATGACCGACCCTTTCAGTTCCTCCGTACTCAGGGTCGAACAGCCTCGCCGGGGACCGTTCGCCAAGTCGCGGTACAAGGTGCTGGACGGTGACGGAGCCGTCATCGCGATCGCGGCGCCGACCGAGGACCAGGGGCACAGCGCGGTCATGCGCGGACTGTTTCCGGGCAAGTCGAATCTCGATGCGCGGGCCGTCCTGCTGACGACGCCGGACGGAGATCCGCTGCTCGTCGTGGACAAGGAAAGCGGCCGGGAGTACACCGAGGTCCTCCGGCCGGACGGGGAGCGCGTCGGCTCGTTCGTCACCGAAAGGGTCGGCCGCCGGTACGTCCTCTACGACGACGACGGGACGCTCATCGGCGCCGTCGACGTGGACGTGCCGCGCAACAACTTCGAGGTGAAGGACGCCGACGGCGGCAAGGTCGCCCATGTCCGCAAGAGATGGGCGGGTCTCGCCACGCATCTGCTGACGACGGCCGACAAGTACGCCGTGGAGATCTCCGATCCGGTCCGGGAACCGCTGCGGACACTGGCGGTCATGACGGCGATCGTGATGGACATGAACCTGCACGAGTCGAAAGAGATCACCTGACCTGGCCATCGTCCACGTTGGGACTTCCGGGCTCCGGCGCGGCGAGGTACCTTCCGTGCGTGCAGGCCATGCCCCGACGTCCGAACGGCTGGTGGATATCGCCGGCCATTCCGACGATCGCGAACTGCGCGCTGGCCGTGCTGTGGGGCTTCTCCGCCCTCGGCGGCTGGGGTGACGCCGCCTTCTGCGGCGAGGGCGAGCTGCGGGATCCCGGGTGCGCCGCGGGATTCGACGACACCGTCCGCCTCTCGGCACCGGTGGCCGTCATCGCCGCGGCGGTCGCGGTGACCGCGTGGTCCATGCCCGGTGTCCGGCGCAGGCCCGACCGGCTGGACGTTCTCCTCACCGCGGCCGCGTTCATCTGGGTGCTGGCCGAGGGCGTCCTGTTCATCGGCGGGTACATCGCCAAGCCGTGAGACACGCCACCCGGATGGGCGTTGCCGAAACGAAATATTTGTCGCGCGGTATGCGTTCCAAAGGTCGTTCGGACGGGCGATAGCCGGACAAAGCCCAAGGTAGGCGGCGTGCCGGAGCGCGTGCGGCCTCAAGCGGTCCGAGCCGGAGGACGAAGCGCGGCACATTCGCGCGGGCGCGCCGGTTTGACGTCCCCTCGCCTTGGGCATACTGTTCACTTCGCCCCACGGGAGTGCGGGACGCCTCACGGCGGCCGGCCTGCGGGGAACCACCAACCGACCAACCGACGCGGCTTCGTCGCGCCGGGTCAGTCATGGTGGGTCGGAAAGGCTCGTTTTGACAATCGGGCCGGATCTGATGAAATAGCTCCACCGCCCGGAAGGGGCCGCGCAAGCGGCAACGGAAAGGTGTATCGGAGAAGCCGGGAAATTGACAGCCCGGAAGAATCCGATAAAGTAAGACGAGTCGCCCCGGAGCGGGAAACGCGAAAGCGGATCCAGCGCGGTGGGTG
>NZ_JBDPLY010000044.1:0-61015 GCF_039871695.1 Actinomadura sp. B10D3 | reverse complement strand
TACGCGCGCTGCGCAGCCTGGGCGAACGCGGCTTCGCCCTGCTCACCGAACGCTGGACCACGCTCCAGCACATCACGCTCAGCCCCAGCCGGATCGGCGATCTCGTCCGGGCCGCCCTCGTCCTAGTCCATTTCGAACACCGCCGGATCACCTGAAAGTCAGTGAGAAAACGTCACTGTCCGGTCACGATGCGTTGGCCGCCTGTCCGGTGGCTTCGCCCCCGTCCTCGGCCATTCCGCGCTCTGAAGCCGATGGTGGCGGTATCTCGGTGACCTTGGCGCCGGGTCGTCCACGGCGCGGGCGATGGTTGCCCAGGACGACGGCGGCGGCGTCTTCGGCCGACTGCCGCGCGAGTTGCGGTAGGACGCTGGTGTAGATGTCGGCGGCGATGGCCAGGGAGGACAGGCGCAGGGTCTCCTGGACGACTTTGAGGCCGTATCCGGCGGCGAGCAGGAAGGTGGCGGCGCCGTGCCGCAGGTCGTGCAGCCGCACCGGTGGCAGCCCGGCTTCCATGGACAGTTGCTCGAACTCCTCGGTGACATCGTTGGGGTCGACCGGGCCGCCGGTGGGTGTGGTGAACACGAACCCGGTCTCGGTCCAGGCGGCGCTGGCGGTGAGGCGCTCGGTGTTCTGCCTCACCTTGTGGGCGCGGAGTTCCTTGATGGTGGTTTTGTCGAGGTTGATGGTGGCCTCTCCGGCGTCGGTCTTGGGTTTGACTTCGAAGGTGTCGGGGCCGATCTGGGTGATCTGCCACCGAATCGTCGCGGTGCCACCTGTGAGGTCGAGGTCGGTCCAGCGCAGCCCGCACGACTCCCCGCGCCGCAGCCCGCGAAAGGCGATGAGGTGAAATTGCGCGTACAGCCGGTGCCCGCGGGCCCGCTCCAGGAACGCTCGGGTCAGAGCTGGCGTCCAGACCATGACCCGCGACGGGCGTGGGGCGCCGATGTAGGCGTCCAGCCGGTTGATGCGCTGTCCGATCCGCTTGTGGGGCTCGAGCCGGGACAGGCGTCGGCGGCGGTCGTTCATCGTTTCGATGTGCGCGGCGAAGTCGTGCTGCCATTGGTTGATGCGTTCCTCGGTCCACACCAGCGCCTTGGGTGCTTTGCCCGAGGGTAGTTCGACCAGGGCGGCGACGTTGATGTCGATGAGGCGCTCACGGACCGCCTTGGCCAACGCTGAGCGCAGGGTGGCGCGGATGCGGTGCTTGGTGGCCGCGCCGACCAGGCGTTGCCCTTTGACCTTGGCGCGCAGTTTGGGGTCGAGGGTTTCGCGGGCGCGGGCGACCAACTGGTACCGGTAGGCGCGCAGCCGGACCCCGGGCGCGCCGACGCGAGCGGCATGACGGGCCTGGCGGCGGGAGCCGTAACGGGCGCGGCCGCACGCGCCGCACAACCCGAGTTGCAGCCCCGCCAGTACCTCGGCGACACGGTCACCACCACGGTCATCGTCACGGTCGCCGCCAGGCCGGTCGCTGGTGGTGAAGCTTTCGGTGATCAGGTCGCCTTCGCTGGTGCAGTTGCTGATCAGGTGCCGTGCCAGCTGGCGGCCCACGGCTTGGCGGTGGTGGATGCAGATGCCGCTGCCGGGCATCGACCGGTTGGTGCGGGCACCGGTTCGAGCCGCCGGTTCCTCGGTGTGGGCGTCTGAGCACAGCCAGACGGTCAGCGGAACCATGCGCCGCCGACTGGCGGGCCCGGTGTTGGTCGTGGGCGGGTGGTTCGGGTTGGACGGTGTGTGGTTCATGTGCTGGGTGACCCGAGACGGCCACCCGATCCCCGTGCACCCCTTAAACACCGTCGGCAGGCCCGATTTTGGCCTGCCATCTCTCCCATGATTCGGTCAAGATCACCTGCCGTCCCCTTGACCCGGCCTCTGCTCGGCAGGCAGCGGAGCACAGGGCCTCACACGCGGACGGGCCGAGGCGGAGCCGCGTCCGCGGGCACGGAATTGATCGGCGATCGATGTCAAGTCTCGGCAATATCTGCCGGCGGCGAGGCCAATTTCGGGCCCGATCGCGGTGCTTAAAGGGGGCCAGCCGAGATCACCGGCGAGCGGCGCGACCCCGTGGGCACGACGTCCGACCCGGTCCCCGCCGCACCCAAGCCGTCACTCGTGTTCTCAAGGAGGACACCCGTAGCCCCGGGGCCGCACCGCTCCTGGTGATCGCCGGCTGGCAGCCGACATCCGTTGCCAACCCGTCCGGAGACGCTGCCATGCGCACCCACAACAGCCCGTCCCGAACCATCCGCCGCTCCGCCCCGAATCAGCCCGTCGACGAGAGCACTCGATGCCGCAACCGAACCGGCCCTCCCGCTACCACCTCATCGGTTCCGCCGTCCATCACGGGCGGGGCACCTCGCCCTCGACCGCCGCGGCTGCGGTTGGTGGCCGCGTCGCTGGTGTGGACGGCCGGGTGCGTGGTGACCGCGCTGCTGGTGCCCGGCGTGGCGGAGGCCGGCACGAGCCTGGCCGCGGCGGCCTCGCTGGACGAGGTGATCACCAATCTGCGGAACGTGATCGTTGGGTTGCTGGTGGGGTTGGCGACACTATTCGCCACCATCGGCGGGGTCCGGTACATGCTGGCCGGCGGCGACCCAGGCGAGGTCGAGGCGGCCAAGAAGACCCTGCGGTATGCCGCGATCGGGTACTCGGTCGCGGTGCTGGCGCCGTTGCTGGTCAAGATCCTGCAGGGCATCGTCGGCGCGCCGTGACCGCCGCGACGTACCCGCCCGCTCGGCCGTCTGGGTCCGCGGCGTCCACGATCGCGGTAGCACTGCTGGTGGTGCTGACGGCGGGCATGGCGCTGTGCGTGGCGGCCGGGCCGGTGTGGGGTGCTGCCGATCCCGCACCCTGGCCGACGACGCCGTCACCTGAGGCGCCCGCCCAGACGCCGGCGACTCCCACGGCCGCTGCTACACCGGCCTCACCGTCGCCTCGACCAGCCGCTCCGTCTGAGTCTTCGCTCCCGTCACAACCTGCGGGACCGATGCCTTCACCGGCCCCGGCGACGCCGGGCGCGCACAACCCAGGCGGTGGGGAGGGGACGGGGTGCGGGTTCATGGACGTGGGCTGCATGGCCAAGCAGGCGGTGAACGGCTGGTTCGCCGACCTGGTGACCAGCGCCGCCAAGCCGGTCTGCGACCTGCTGTCGCAGACCGTACTGGGCACCCCGCCGCTGGACTCACCCGACATGGCCCGCGCCAAGGACCTGTGGGGTGTCTCGCAGACCATCGCCAACACCTGCTACGTGCTGCTCATCACCGCCGGCGGGGCGCTGCTGATGGCCGGGCACTCACTGCCCGACAGTGAACTGACGCCCGGGCAGTTGGTGGCGCGGCTGGTGGGTGCGTTCGCGGCCTCCAACCTCAGCCTCATCCTGATCGGGTACGCGATCACCTTCGCCAACGGCCTGTCGGGTGCATTCCTGCGCGCCGGGGCCGAGGCGATCGACCCGAGCCGGGTCGCCAAGGCGATCGCCGCGTACCTTGCCGCGAGCCTGGTCCCCAATCAGCCGTTCACGATCTTCATCGGGCTGGGCGTGGTGGTGCTGGCGGTGTGCGTGGCGTTCATCTACATCATCCGGATCGCCCTCACCATGGTGCTGATCGCCGCCGCGCCCGTGGCACTGATGTTCCACGCCCTGCCCATTACCGACGGGCTGGCCCGGCTGTGGTGGCGCAGCATCACCGGCGTGCTGGCCATCGGGGTCTGCCAGGCCCTGATCCTGGCTACCGCATTCCGGCTGCTGTTCTCCGACATCAACCGCTCCGGCGACTCCGACGCTCACTTTCCCGGGATCGCCTCTGGGACCGGAATCGATCTGCTGCTGGCGCTGTGCCTGCTGTGGCTCATGGTCCGCGTCCCCTCCTGGGTCGCCCGCACCATCTGGCGGGCCGCCCAACCCAGCGCGCTGACCGGGATGGTCAAAAGCCTCATCCTCTACCGCGGTCTCGGCGCCCTGATGCGCCGCCGCGTCCCCACACCCCGCAAGTTCTGGAACCCGCCACCGCCACCTTCGCCTCCTCTTCCACCACCGCCTCCTCCTCCACCACCGCTTCCTCCTCGGCGGTACTTCCGGCCGCCGTCGGCGCTGTCCGGTCCGTCCCGCCTGCCCCTGGAGGCGGCTGACACCTCGCACATGCCGCCGGGGTTGCCCGCCCCTTCCGATCCGCCGCCCGCGCTGCCCGCCGGTGCGATTCCGATGCCTTCTGGAGCGATTCCGATGCCGCCAGGCCCACCACCCGAACCCGGCCGTGACGGGCAAGGAATCCGGCACCCGATGCAGCTGACACTGCCGATCCCGGCCGGCAAGTCCTCCACCGCACGTCGGCCGACGCAGCTGGCGTTGCCGGTCCCGGTGACCCGCGTCCCCCGGCCGCCCACGCCCGGCAGCCCAGCGGTACCGGGTGGGCGTGCGCGGGTGCGGTCATGGCAGCTGATGCTGCCCGGCATGCCCAAACGCCCTGTCCCGCGACGGCAGTTGACCTTGTGGACCGACCCGCCCAAGACCAGGAGAAGCCAGTGAGCCCTGCCAACCACCGCTCGTATGAGCAGTATGCGGCACGTATTCCCGCCGACATCGACCAGCCCGACAAGATCCTCTACGGCCTCACCGCGAGGCAACTCGCGATCCTGGCCGGTACCGCCGCGGCCTGCCTGTGGGCCTTCCTCACCTTCGGGCCGCTGGTGCCGTTCCCGATGCTGATCGCGGTGCTGGTGCCGGTCGTGGCGACTGGTGTCGTGCTGGCAGTCGCCCGCCACGACGGCATGAACCTGGACCGCTACATCCTTGCCGCCGTCCGCCACCTGCGTGGATCCAGAGAGCGCATCACCGGCGCAGAGTCGGTGCAGCCACCGCCGGCCTGGTGCCGGATGCGCGGACGTCTACCCGAGCCCTTGCGGCTGCCGGTCCGTGCCGTCCGCCAGGACGGGGCGCTGGAGTCAGATGGGGGCGAGGTCGCCGTCATCGTCCGCGCCGGCACCCTGACCTTCGGGTTGCGGACCCCAGGCGAACAGGCAGGGCTGGTGGCGGTGTTCGGCCGCTGGCTCAATTCCCTCGATGCCCCTGTCCAGATCCTCGTCCAGGCCCGCCCGGTCGATCTGACCGGCCTGGCCGACCACATCACCCACCACGCACCCGCCCTACCCGATCCGGCACTGGAGCAGGCCGCGTATGCGCACGCCGCGTTCCTCACCGACCTCGGTAGCACGCACGACCTGCTCATCCGGCAGGTCCTCATCGTCATCACCGGCCACATCCCAGCCTCAGCCCCCGCCTCCGTCCTGCCCTGGCGGCAGCACGAACGACGCCGGGTGGCACGCAACTCGGCCGCTGCGGTTGCCCTGCGGCGCGCCACCGAAGCCGTGCAGAGCTTGGCCGCACTCGGCGTCCCGGCCGAGGTCCTGGACGCCGACAGCGCCACCGCCGTTCTGGCCGAATCGCTATCCCCAGGTGAGCCCCCTCTTGTGGACAACGCGACTCCTGGCGACGTGATCACTCACCGGAAGGAGGGCTGATGCGCCATTCACTTGGTGCGCTCTCACGCACGCTCGGCCTCACACCCCAAACCGGCGCCCCCGCCGATGGCCTCGCAGAAGACAGCCGTGGAGATGGCCTGGACCTTTCGGGGCTGGAGCTGGGGCTGGGCCCGTCGGCGCTGCGCGTCAACGCCCGCTCGCTGGAGCTGCCGGGCGGAGTGTGCGCGTCGTTCGCGGTGACCGGGTACCCGCGGGAGGTCGGCGCGGGCTGGCTGGAGCCGCTGCTCACCTATCCCGGACGCCTGGATGTCTCCCTGCACATCGAGCCGATCCCGCCGCTTGTCGCCGCGCAGCGGCTTCGCCGCCAGCTCGCCCGCCTGGAATCGGCGTCGCGCGCCGATGCGCAGAGGGGGCGGCTGGCCGACTTCGCTGCCGAGGCCGCGGCTGACGACGCCGCCGAACTCGCCGCTTCGCTGGCCCGCGGTCACGGCCGCCTGTTCCGTGTCGGTTTGTACCTGACCGTGCACGCCCCGGACGCGGGTGTGCTGGAGGGGGAGGTGCAGCGGGTGCGGGCGCTGGCCGCGTCGCTGCTCCTGGACGCCCAGCCCACCACGTTCCGCGCCCTGCAAGGCTGGACCTCCACGCTGCCGCTGGGAGCCGATTCGATCGGTGCGCGGCGGGTGTTCGACACCGCCGCGCTCGCCGCCGCGTTTCCGTTCACCTCACCCGACCTGCAGCCGGTGCTGGGTGACACGCCGGTGCTGTACGGGCTGAACGCCTACTCGTCGGGCGTGGTGGTGTGGGACCGGTTCGCCCAGGACAACTACAACTCCGTCACCCTCGCCCGCTCGGGAGCCGGCAAGTCCTACTTCACCAAACTCGAAACCCTGCGGCTGCTGTACCAGGACGTGCACGTCGCCGTCATCGACCCCGAAGACGAGTACCGGCGGCTGTGCGACCACGTCGCCGGAACCCGCATCGCGCTCGGCGCGCCCGGCGTCTGCTTCAACCCCTTCGACCTTCCCGACGGGCAAGGCGAAGACACCCTGATCCGCCGCGCGCTGTTCCTGCAGACCCTCATCAGCGCGATGCTCGCCGAGCCGCTCACACCGGCGGCACGGGCGGTGCTGGACCGGGCGGTCCTAGCCGCCTACCGGGCGCGCGGGATCGGCTCCGACCCCCGCACCTGGGCGCGTCCCGCCCCCGTCCTTGCCGACCTCACCAACCAACTCGACACCATCGCCCAATCGGACGCGCCGGAGGCGGGAACCGCCGCTGATCTTGCGGCGCGGCTCGCCCCATACACCGCTGGCTTTTACCGGAGCCTGTTCGCCGGGCCGACCACCACCCGCGCGTCCGGGCACCTGGTCGTCTTCTCACTGCGCGACCTGCCCGACGAGGTCCGCAACGTCGGGATGCTGCTCGCTCTGGACGCGATCTGGCGCGCCGTCGCCAACCTCACCGAGCGGCGCCGCCGCCTGATCGTGGTCGACGAGGCCTGGACGCTCATGCGCGACGACGAGGGCGCCCGGTTCCTGTACCGGCTGGCCAAGTCAGCCCGCAAGCACTGGGCCGGCCTCGCCGTGGTCACCCAGGACGCCGGAGACCTCCTCTCCACCGATCTGGGGCGGGCGGTGATCGCCAACTCCGCCACCCAAATCCTGCTCCGCCAAGCACCCCAGGCCATCGACCACATCGCCGACGCATTCGACCTCACCGACGGCGAGAAGACCTTTCTGCTCGCGGCCGACCGCGGCCACGGCCTGCTGTGTGGAACCGGCGCCGGATCCGACCGGGCCGCGTTCACCGCCATCCGACGCGCGTCCACGGCACCATGCGGCGGTCGACCGGGGCGTCGGCGATGTCCCGGACGACGATGCCCTCCTCCCGCTCGGCGAGCACCTCGCCCGCCTCCGTCAGCCGCAGCCGCCGCCCGGCCCGCTCGACCACCGGGACGCCGACGTCCCGCTGTAACTGCGCGAGCTGCTGCGACACGGCCGACGGGGTGTAGCCGAGCGCGTCGGCGACGGCCGCGAGCGTCCCGCGCAGCTTGAGTTCGCGGAGCACCCGCAACCGCCCGAGATCCAACATAGTGAAGTGATTCTTACACAATCCCTACAGAAACCGTCGCTGGACCTACACGTTGGACGGAGTCAAACTGTAGGTGCGACGGGAAGGGACGGACACCCCGGCTCCACCGATCGCCCCGCGCGGGAACGCCTCCACAGCGATCCCAGGAAAGAAGTAGCCATGCTGTACGTGCTCGGCATCATCATCGCCCTCGCCGGCCTCGGCCCCCTGTTCGGCGCCGACAGCAGGGACGGCCTCGACTGGACCCCGAACAACTTCTGGCTGCGCCGCCGCACCGACGCGGACCCGGTCAGAACGAGCGATAGTCCCGGACGGCCAAACGGGGGCCGCGCCTCGGCGGGTGCATCCCGGACGATTCCAGCAGCCGGGTGACCCGGTACCGATGACCGGCGTAGGGCTCCAGCAGTTCGAGCATCCCGGCGTCGTCGACCTTGCGGCCGGCCAGCGCCCAGCCCACCAGGCCGGGCAGGTGGTAGTCGCCGACGGAGACGGCGTCGGGATCGCCGGCCGCCCGCTGCCGGACCTCGGCGGCCGTCCAGACCCCGATGCCGGGCAGCGACCGCAGCCGCCGCTCGCTCGGCTCCTCCTCCAGCCGCCGCGCCACCCGCGCCGCCCCGATGATCGTCCGGGCGCGGACGGCCTCCAGCCCCGACCGGTGCCACTCCCACGAGGGAATCCGGACCCACACCTCGGGCGGCGGCGGGACCCGCATGTGCGGCGCCCCCGGCGCCGGCTCCCCGAACTTCCGGAGCAGGTACCCCCAGGCCCGCCACGCCTCCTGCCCGAGCACCTTCTGCTCCATCACGGCAGGGACGAGCGCCTCGAACACACGCCGCGTCCGTCCGATCCGTAGGCCGGGCCGCCTCAGCACCTGGTCCCGGACGACGTCATGCCGCGCGACGAACCCGTCCAGGTCGTCATCGGCCCCGAGCAGCTCGGGAACCCCGTCCAGCAACCAGTCGGCCCCGGGCCCCCACCCCGTCGCCTCGACGACGTCGCCGGCCAACCGGAGCCGCAGCGTCCCGGGACCGTCGGGTGTGTGGGACGCCCGCCAGAACGACCCGTCCCGCTCCACCCGGAACGCCGGATCGCGGGACCCTCGCCGATGCGGCGACAGCACGTCCGCGAGATCGAGCACCCACGGCGGCCGCCACTCCCGGACCCGGCCGGGGAGACGCCCAGCGGTCTTCTCCCCGGCCGCACGGGCGGCGGGCGTACCGGACGGCACCGGAGCCACCGACCACCCACCCTCCGCTCGACCGTCCGCACTGCGCGCTGCCGCGCCCCAGTGTGCCACCCTCTGGCAAACTGCCCCGTGAGCGGCCGGGATGTGCTTTCGACCATGCTTGCGCGAGCGCTCGTCCGCCCATAGGACCCTCGTCAGCGTGCGGACGGCCCACACCGACCCGTACATCCAGATGCTGGCGCATCGCGCGTTCGACCTCACCGGATGGAGAATCAGGCGTCGGCGGAGAAGCGGATCGCGGTCGGGGGGAGTTCGATGCCCGGCCAGACCCGCAACCCGGGGCGCAGCTCGTTGCCGGGGCCCACCACGGCGCCGTCGCCGAGGACGACGCCGTCCAGGACGGCGCCGGGGCCCACACGCGCGCGGCGGCTGAGGACCGAGTCGCGGACCGTGGCGCCCTCGGCGACGAACGCGTTCTCCAGCAGGACGCTGCCGAGCACGGTGGCGCCGGCCTCGACCACGGCGCCCCGGCCGACGGTGGTGCCGCCGCGGACGACCGCGCCCGCCGCGACGCGGGAGCCCGGGAGCGTGAGGCGCTCGCCCGGATCGCCGGGCATCGCCGGGGACTCCAGAGCTCCGAGGACGAGGTCGCGCGACCCCCGCACGAAGGCCTCCGGGGTGCCGACGTCCAGCCAGTACCCCGACTCCACGTGGCCCATCACGACCGCGCCGGACGCGATCAGCGACGGGAACGTCTCGCGCTCGACGGAGACGACCTCGTCCTCGGGGATCGTGTCGATGGCCGAGCGGCGGAACACGTAGCAGCCCGCGTTGATCTGGTTCGTCACCGGGTGCGGCGTCTTCTCCAGGAACGCGGTGACGCGCCCGTCGGCGGACGTGGGCACGCAGCCGAACCGGGACGGGTCGTCGACCTCCGTGAGGTGGAGCGTGACCGCCGCCCCGGCCTCCTCGTGCAGCTTGACCTGGGCGCGGACGTCGTGGCCGGACAGGATGTCGCCGTTCAGGATCAGCACCGGGTCGTCCGGGCCGCAGGTCAGGGCGCGGGACGCGTTGCGGATGGCGCCGCCGGTGCCGAGCGGCTCGTCCTCGCTGACGTAGGCGAGGTCGACGCCGTGGGCGTGCGACCCGAACGCCGCCTCGAACATCTCGGCGCGGTAGGAGGTGGCGAACACGATGCGCTCGACCCCCGACGCGTGCGCGCGGGCCAGCTGGTGCGCGAGGAACGCGACCCCGGCCGTCGGCAGGAGCGGCTTCGGGGTGGAGATGGTCAGGGGGCGCAGGCGGGTGCCCTGGCCGCCGACCAGAAGGATCGCTTCCACTCGGTTCCTTTCTCCACCACAGGCCTGGTGGGAGCGAGCCTAGTGGGTGCGGGTGGCCGTGTACTGGTCCACTGCGCGCTGGTAGGAGGCCAGGTGCGCTTCGGCGGACGCCGGCCAGGAGAACTTCTGCGCGCGGGCGTGGGCCGCTTCCGCCAGCTCGGCGCGGCGGGGCGGATCGTCCATCAGGGCGGTGAGGGCGTCGGCGATGCCGGCCGGGTCGGGCTCGGTGTAGGCGACCGCGTCGCCGCCGACCTCCGGGAGGGGCCCGCGGTGGGTGGTGAGGACGGGCGCGCCGCAGGACATCGCCTCCAGGACCGGCAGCCCGAAGCCCTCGCCGCGGCTCGGGAGGGCGACGACCAGGGCGCCGCCGAAGAAGCCGGGCAGCGCCGACCAGGGCAGGTAGCCGGGACGCAGGACGCGCAGGTTCAGGGGGACGGTGGCGAGGGCCGCGTCGACCTCGTCGTCCCAGCCGCCCCCGCCCGCGAGGACGAGCGCCGGGGCGTCCGGGCGGTCGGCGCAGGCCTGCACCCAGCCGCGGATCAGGCTCGGGACGTTCTTGCGCGGCTCCAGCGCCCCCAGGTAGGCGACGTAGGGGCGGCCGTGCAGGCCGAGGCGGTCGGAGACGTGCTTGATCTCCGCCTCGGACGGCCGGTGGAACACCTCGTGGTCGACGCCGTGGTAGGCCACGTCGATGTGGGACGGGTCGGCGCCGAGGATGCGGACCAGCTCGTCGCGGGTCGCGCGGGACGGTGCGATCAGCCGGGTCGCGCGGCGGGCGGCGGACCGCGTCGCCGACTTGATGTAGGACGTGCGCACCGGGTCGTGCAGCTCCGGCTCGGCGAACAGCGTCACGTCGTGGATCGTCACCACGGTGGGCAGGGTCACGCCCACCGGCATCGTGTAGGTCGGCAGGTGGATGACGTCCGCGCCGACGCGTTCGGCCACGTGCGGCAGGCCCGACTGCTCCCAGGCGAGGCGGGTGGCCCGGTGCGACAGCGTCGCCGGGCCGGCCACCACCTGGGCGCCCGGGACGAGTCCCTCGTACCGTTTCGCGTCCGCGCGCTGGCAGGCGACGGCGAGATCGGCCCCCTGCGCGTGCAATGCGCACAGCAGCCCATCGACGTACCGTCCGAGCCCGCCGCGGTCGGCCGGCACGGCGGTGGCGTCAAGCAGAATCCGAGGCGCCACGGTCCACTCCCCCATCCAGCGCGGTGGCGTAGATCACTTTTTACTCTTCGAGCCTACGCCCGCCGGGCGCACGCCCGCCGGATCCGGTTCCACGCGATTCACGGTGGGAGCCCTCCCCACCCACCTATCTCTTACGCGCGCGCACGAGGACGATGCTCCCGCGCTCGTTCGGTGCCTTGCGGTCGGCCAAGGCGACGAGCGGCGTCAGCGGCGCCGCCGCGTTGAAGCCGACCTTGCCGCCGTAGGTGGACAGCGACAGGTACAGGCGCTCGGTGGCGGCGGTCCGGAACTGGTAGCTGTGCTGGACGAGGTCGAGGCCCCGCTCGTCCATCAGCTTGCGCAGGCTGTCGTGCGTGTACGTGTGCTGCACGTGATACTTGGACCTGTGGGCGTCCCGCAGCTTCGGCCACGCGTCGGCGCGGCTCAGCACGTCGGCGGACATGAAGATCTCACCGCCGGGCTTCAGTACTCGCGCCATCTCGTCCAGCGACTTCCCGCCGTCGTCGAAGTGCTCGATCGCGCAGACGGACAGGATCGCGTCGAACGCGCCGTCCGCGAACGGGAGCCGGAGCGCGTCGCACTCGATCAGCGCGGGCGCGTGCGCGAGCGTCCGGCCGTAGACCATCTTCCCGCGGGCGAGGTCGATCGACACCGCCTCGGCCCCGCGCCTGCGCGCGCGGCCGGCCCAGTAGCCGTCGCCGCCGGCGACGTCGAGGACCCGCTTGCCGCGCAGGTCGCTTCCCATCCAGCCGAGCAGCGTCCCCGCCTCGCGGTACCGGCACACGTGCACCTGGTGCCCCATGAAGGCGACCACATCCGAAATCTTCATCGCACCCCAACTCTAGGCCGCCCGGACGGCTGCGACGCCACGTTCGCCTACGCTGGGCGCGTGAAGATGAAGGTCGTCGCCGTCCGCGCGCTGCGCGTGTTCCTGGTGCTGCTCGCGCTGGCGTTCTGCGGCTACAGCGTGGCGTCGCAGTGGGACGCGACGGTGGACGCGTTCCGGCAGATGTCGTGGGCCGCGCTCGCCGGCGCGCTCGCCGCGGGCCTGGCGGGGCTCTTCGTCTGGATGCTCGGCTGGCGGGAGTTCCTCGGCGGGCTCGGCTCGCCGCTGCCGGTCCGGGCGATCTTCCGGATCTCCGGCATCTCCCAGCTCGGCAAGTACGTGCCGGGCAAGGTGTGGGCGCTGGTCACGCAGATCGAGATGACGCGCGAGCACAAGGTGCCGCCCGAGCGCAGCTTCGGGTCGACGATGCTGGCGGTCGCGACGTCCACGTCCTGCGGGCTGGCCGTCGCCGCGGTGACGCTGCCGCTGACGTCCGAGGCGGCCCGCGACCGGTACTGGTACCTGTTCCTGCTGGCGCCGGTCCTGCTGGCGCTGCTGCATCCGAAGGTCGTGACGTGGGCGCTCGGCGTGATGCTCTCGCTCATCCGGCGGCCCCCGCTGGAGCACCCGGTGAGCCTCGGCGTCACCCTGCGGGCCATCGGCTGGACGGTCCTCGGCTGGGCCCTGTTCGGCGTCCACACCTGGCTGCTGTGCATGGCCGTGGGCGGCGAGGGCACGGGCCTGCCGTTCGTCGCGACCGGGGCGTACGCGCTGGCGTTCGTCGCGGGCTTCCTGGTCTTCATCGCGCCGGGCGGCATCGGGGCGCGGGAGGCGGCGCTGACCGTCGTCCTCACGCCGGTGCTCCCGGCGGGCGCGCCGGTCGTGGTCGCGATCGCGTCCCGGGTGCTGCTGACCGCCGCCGACCTGATCAACGCGGGGGTGGCGCTGCTGCTCGGGCGTACGGCGCCGGCCGCCGGGAATGAACGGCCGTCCAAGGAGCTTGTGACGGGTACACACCCGACGAAGGAGGGACCGTGACGGCCCCGATCACCGTGACCGACGCGACGTTCGCGGACGAGGTCCTCAACAGCGACACCCCCGTGCTGGTCGACTTCTGGGCCGACTGGTGCGGACCGTGCCGCATGATCGCTCCGGTGCTGGAGCAGATCGCCGAGGAGCAGGAAGGCAAGATCAAGATCGCGAAGATCGACTACGACGCGAACCCGGAGACGCCGAACAAGTACGGCGTGATGGGCCTGCCGACCCTGCTGCTCCTCAAGAACGGCGAGGTCGTGGAGCAGATCGTCGGCGCCAAGCCCAAGCGGGCCCTGCTCAAGGTGCTCGAACCGCACCTGTGAGCGCGTCGCCGGTGAGGATGTCCAGGTATGCGGCCCAGACCGGGCCGTGGTCGACCGGGCGGACGCCGGAACGCAGACGTTCCGGCTCCCCCGGTTCATAGAAGCGGCGGACGGCGGCGGCGAGCGACGCCACGTCGTCCGGCGCGCAGATCAGTCCGTCCACGCCGTCGCGGATCTGCTCGGCGAACCCGCCCACATCGGTGGCGATCACCGGCAGGCCGTGCTCGTAGGCCATCCACACGTTCTGCGACGAGGTCGCCGACCGGTAGGGCATGACGAGCGCGTCGGCGGCGGCGAACAGCCCGGGGATGTCGGCGGCCGGGACGTACCCGGGCTGTAGCTCCACCCGCGACGCCAGGTCCAGTGACCGGATCAGCTCGCGGGTCTCTTCCAGACCGCCCCAGAACTCGCCCGCGACGGTGAGCCCGACGTCGCTCGGACCCTCCGCCAATGCGCGCAGGAGGACGTCCAGCCCCTTGTACGGGCGGACGATCCCGAAGAACAGCAGGCGCCGGCGCACCTTCTCGTCGCCGGACGCCGCGGCACCGGCCGACGGCAGATGCGCGGCCATCTCGGCGACGCGCACCGGGCGGCGGGTGAGCATCCGCGCCAGATCCGCCTGCGCCTCGGTGTGGACGAGGACGCCGTCCACCTTCCGCAGCAGCCGCCTCATCAGCGGCTCGTCATAGGCCTTGCGCTCGTGCGGCAGCACGTTGTGGCACAACGCCACCACCCTGCTTTTCGAGGGGGGACGACCCCCCAAACCCCCCGGGACCTTTTTGGCACCGCGTCCAAGGCCGGCGAGGATCCCCAGGTAAGAGGGCACCTGGACGGTGCTCAGCACCACCAGGACGACCAGGTCGTACGAGCGCAGCGCGCGGCCGGTGCGCCACCAGCCGTCCGGGCGCCGCCAGTCGAGGCGCCGCCGCGTGCCGGGGAACGGCTCCCCCTCCGGCTCGGAGATCGTCTGCTGCCCCGGGTACAGAAAGGACGGGTACTGGGCCCGCCACGACTCGATGACGACGTCGTGCCCGGCCGCCGCCAGCCGGTGCGCCAGCTCGGTGGTGTGCCGGGCACCGCCGCCCTTGTAGGGGAACGCCGGCCCGACGATCGCGATCCGCATCCCGCTAGACGTCGCCGCGCGATCGGACGATCAGGTCGGCGAGCAGCGCCAGCGACGCGATGATCAACCCGGTCACGAAGATCATGATGGTGTTGTTGGCGAAGTAGCCGAAGTGCACCACCATGTCGAACACGCCCTTGAGCAGCCCGATGACGATCAGCCACAGCGCGGGCGGCATCAGCACCTTGAGCGGGTTGAAGTACATCACCATCCGCAGCACCTGCAGGATGTAGCGGTAGGCGTCCTTGGTGAAGTGGAACTTCGACTTGCCGGCCCGCTTGGCGTAGTCGATCGGCATGTACCGGACCGGGTGCTGGTTCGACAGGAACGCGATCGTGATCGTGGTGACGCAGGAGAACCCGGGCGGCAGCAGCCGCAGGTAGGGCAGCGACACCTCGCGGCGGAACGCCCGCAGCCCCGAGTTCAGGTCGGGGATCTTGGTGTTGGTGAGCCGCTCGGCGACCTTGCGGATGAACCACTTGGCGGGCACCCGCAGCGCCTTGTGCGTCCCCTCCTCGGACGTGCGCGCCCCGACGACCTGGTCGACGGCCGGGTCGGTGTCGAGGACGTCGATCAGCTCGGGGATCCGCTCGTTCGGGTAGGACATGTCGGCGTCGGTCCACACCACGATCTCGCCGCGCGCCTGCTGCGAGCCGATCCGCCGGACGGTGCCCGACCCGCTGTTGTGCTGGAACGCGAGGATCCGCATGTTCGGGAACCGCGGCTCCGCCTCCCGCAGCCGGGCGAGCGTCTCGTCGGTCGAGCAGTCGTCGACGGCCAGCAGCTCGTAGGTCTTGCCGCTGGCGTCCATCGCCTTGCAGATGCGCTCGACCTCGTCGATCACGTGGTCCTGCTCGTTGTAGCAGGGCAGGACGATCGTGACGTGGACGGGCCCGGACGGCGGTTCGACGGCCTCGGGAACGGCCGCGGGCGCGGGCGCGGGATCCGGCGGCGGCTCCGGCGCGTGCGCGGGCTTCGGCTCGGCAGACTGGGTGCTCACGCAGCGCGAGGATACTCGCCCCCGCGCACCGGGGAGGCATCTACGGCCGTGCGGGCTCGGCGATCCAGACGTCCATGGACAGGCCCCACGTCCCGCCGGGCGGCTCGGTGAGGGTGCGCCCGTCCTGCCGGGTCCGCACGTGCAGGACCCGGCGCGGCGGCCCGTACCGGGCGACCTGCTCCCGCGTCGCCGCCATGATCACCGGACTCCGGCCGGCGGCCCGCACCTTGCCTGCGACACGCTGGACGTCGCCGGGCGTGGTCGCGCCGCCGGTGCGTGCGGCGGGCAGCCCGCACATCCCCCGCACGACCTGGAGGAACCGGTCGGCGGTGGACTGCTCGACCATCACCACCGAGGCGCGCGGGCCCAGCTCGCGGCACAGGCCGTCCACGGCCGCGACCTCGTGCTGCTCGGTGCGGGTCACCAGGAAGCCGCCGGACGTGATGAGGACGGGCACGAGCATCAGCGCGACGCCGGTGACGGTGCCCGCCCGCACCACCTCCGGGCCGTACCCGAGCCGCCGGACGCGCTTGACCGTCCACGCGCACGCGAACACGGTGAACAGCAGCAGCCCGGGGATGACCAGGCCGATCAGCCGCCGGGACGCCCACGGATGGTCGGGCGTGATCCCGGGCCGGATCAGCACCTGCGCGGTCGTCCAGACGATCATCGCGTAGGGCAGCAGCCACTCCGGGGACCGCCCGCGCAGCAGCCGCCGTACCAGCAGCGCCGCGCCCAGGGTGGCGAACAGCAGCGCGGGGAGGCCGATGTACCAGACGACCCAGTAGAGGGACAGCTCGGAGTACTGCCGGGTGCCGTCCACGGGGAGGTGCTGGATCCGCTGGATCGTCTCAATGAACCGGACGTTCATCTCGTCGTCCTTCGTCGCCGGCACGCGCCGGACGGTCTGCACGAACGGCCGGACGGCGAAGCCCGCCACGACGACGACGGTGAGGACCGCGGCGGCCCCCGGCACCCGGCCGCGGGCGACCGACGCACCGGTCCGGCGCAGCCACGTGCCCGTCCTGGGATGGCGGAGCAGCACGACCGTGACCGCCGTGGCGACGATCACCGCGGCGGTGATGGCCAGCAGGGGCTTCAGCGAGGAGCCCAGGTAGGAGAGGTACGGCCTGGACAGCACGGCCCCCTCGGTCAGCCCGGCGCCGGCCCCGAGGACCAGGCCGGCCGCCGTCCAGTACCCGGCCGGCCGGCGGTGCGCGATGAGGAGGCCGGCGAACGCCAGGACCGGCAGGACGTCCCGCAGCCCGTCGATGCGGACGAGCACGATCAGCCCGAGCACGGCCCCGGCGAGGAACGCCTTCGCGTGGGCGGCGCGTCCGTCCTCTCGGCGGACGTCGTCCATCAGCGACAGGCCGCCCAGGAGCAGCACGAGCGCGGGCAGCTCGCTGAAGGTGCCGCGGGAGACGTAGAGCATCGGCAGCGTCAGCGCGAGCAGCAGCGCCCCTGCGGGCGCCCAGCGCGGGCCGACGAGGCGCGCCACCACCCCGGCGAACGACAGGACGCAGCACGCGCCGAGCAGGGGCGCCATGAGCAGCATCCCGTGGGTGCCGCCGATCCACCCGGCGGGCGCCAGCACCAGCGGCAGCCCCGCCATGAACTGCGGGACGACGGCGCCGTCGTGCTGGTAGAAGGCGGGGCTCTGGAAGTGCAGGGCGGCGTCCGGGCCGCCGAACGCCGCCTCCCGCATCGGGATCGGCAGGGACCCGTGCTCCGCAAGCCAGGTCGCGAACTGGACGTAGGACGCCGGGTCGCGGCGGACGACGATCTGCTCCGCGCACATGACCACCTGGAGCACCAGGAACGCGGCCGTGATCGCGAAGACCGTCCACACCGGCCACCGCGGCGACGGGTCCGCGCCGCCCGGCGCGTGCGGCCTCCCCGGGCGGGAGCGCAGGCCCGCCCACAGCAGCAGCGCCGCGACCGGCACGAACAGCGCGACCGCCGGCACCGGGTGGAAGACCCCTGCGAGCAGCAGCGGCAGCGACACCGCCAGCCAGGCCGCGACGAGGAGCGCCGGAGCCACGGTGGCCCGGGCGAGCAGCCGGCCCGCGTTCATAGTCCCCGCCCATGCTCGCTCGCGTGAGTTCCGTCATCCACCCGTGCGGAGCGTAGCGGCACCGGCGAGGTGCCGCCGCACCGGCGATCATGCGCGCCTACGCTCGGACCCATGAGCGCACACGACGGCGGGGCGGCCACGCCCGCGGAGCTGCTGCGGCGGCGGGTCGCCGACGACCCGTCCCGGCCGCTGGTCACGTTCTACGACGACGCGAGCGGCGAACGCGTCGAGCTGTCCGCGCGGACGTTCGACAACTGGGTGGCCAAGACGGCGAACTTCCTCGTGGACGGGCTCGCGGCCGAGCCGGGGACCCGCGCCGTCCTCGTCCTGCCCCCGCACTGGCAGACGGCGGTGTGGCTGATGGCCTGCTGGTCGGCCGGGCTGGTGGTCGCGCCGCTCGACCCGGAGGAGGTCCGGCGGGGCACCGAACGAAGCGGGGCCGAACCGATCACGGGTCCGGGGCCGTATCAACGTGGGGGGACGACCCCCCACACCCCCCGGAACGGCCCCTATCAACGTGGGGGGACGACCCCCCACACCCCCCGGAACGGCCCCTATCAACGTGGGGGGACGACCCCCCACACCCCCCGGAACGGCCCTTACATCGTGGCGGCGGCACAGGAGGTGCTGGACGAGGTGACGGCGGACGACGTGCTCGCGGGCGGGGCCGAGGAGATCGTGGGGCTGTCGCTGCACGCGCTCGGCGGTCCGCTCGCCGCGTGCCCGCCCGGGGTGACCGACTACGCCGCCGAGGTCCGCACCTACGGGGACCGGTTCACCGCCGGGCCGGAAGTGACCCCGGAGACACCTGCGCTGGATGTGACAAAGGCCACATTCACCGCGGGACGGCTGGTGACCGCAGCCCGGGAGGCCGCCGCGAAATGGGAGCTGGACGCGCGCGACCGGCTTCTGGTTGACATGTCGTTCGCCACACTCGACGGAGTACTGACCGGCCTTCTCGCACCACTAGCCTCAGGTGCTTCCGTCATAATCCAACGAAACTTTGACAAAGCCACCCTAGATCGTCGCCTGACCGTGGAGCATGTGACGGTGGTGGCCGGTCCGCCCGGACCGAATGACGAATCCGGGTCCCCGTACCGGCTCCCCTGACCTACGCTCTCCCTTGCCCCAGTCCCGTCACGACCCCTGAAAGCGGTCCAACCCCGTGGGGGGCCGACCCCACACCCCCGGGAACCGCCCAGACCCCCGGACCTCGGAGCCGATGAACAGCAACCCGATGTACATGGAGTACGTCGACGACGCCGACCCGCAGCCGGCGCCTCGACGCGGCTGGCGCATCCTCGGTTGGGTGTGCATCGGACTGTCGGCGGTCATGGTCGCGGGCTCTCTCACCGCCTACGGCCTGTACCGCAAGGCGTTCGGCAACATCTCCCACGAGGACGTCAACGCGCAGCTCGGGCCGAACCGGCCGAAGAAGCTGAACAACGCGATGAACATCCTCCTGCTCGGGTCCGACACCCGCGCGGGGGCCAACGCCAAGTACGGCCGGCGGCTGAAGAACGAGGCGCCGCGCTCGGACACGATGATCCTGCTGCACCTGTCGCCCGGCGGCGGCCAGGCGATGGGCATCAGCTTCCCGCGCGACCTGATGATCCGGATGCCGTCCTGCAAGAGCCGCAACGGCGGGGTGATCCCGGCGCAGTCCCGCGCGCAGATCAACTCCGCGTTCACCAACGGCGGCGCGGCCTGCGTCATCAAGACGATCGAGAGCCTCTCCAACATCCGGATCGACCACTTCATGCAGGTCGACTTCAACGGCTTCAAGACCATCACCAAGGCGGTCGGCGGCGTCCCGGTGTGCCTGTCGAAGAGCGTCAACGACCCGAAGTCCGGCCTCCGGCTGAGCAAGGGCAAGCACGTGATCAGCGGGGAGACGGCGCTGGCGTACGTGCGCGTCCGGCACGGCCTCGGCGACGGCTCCGACACCGACCGCATCAAGCGCCAGCAGAAGTTCATGGGCGCCCTCGCCAGCAAGGCGATGAGCGCGGGCGTGCTGAGCAACCCGCGCAAGCTCTACTCGCTGATGAACGCGGTCACCAAGTCGCTCACCACCGACAAGGAGCTGACGCCGCAGGTCATGATGGACATCGGCCAGGAGATGCAGGGCATGACCTCCGGCAAGCTGCGGTTCGTGACCGTCCCGTCCGGGCCCGACCCGGCCGACCCGAACCGGGTGGCGCTCACCGACGCGGCCACGCCCTTCTTCGCCGCCGTCCGCAACGACAAGACGGTGCCGAAGGAGCCGAAGCCGGGCGCCTCGAAGATCCCGCCGAGCCAGGTGCGGGTGCGGGTCTTCAACGGCAGCGGCATCGACGGCCAGGCCGGCCGGGTGGCCGACGACCTGGAGTCGCAGGGCTTCCAGGTCACGGTCGGCGGGAACGCGTCCGCCCCCACCTCCGCCACGAAGGTGCTGTACGGTGCCGGCGCCGACCAGCAGGCCCAGACCCTGACCGCCCTGATCCCCAGCAAGCCGCAGCCGACCGCGCGCACCTCGGGCGGCACGCCCGGCGTCGTGGACCTCGTCGTCGGGCGGAACTGGACCAACCTCAAGAGCTCCGGCGGCGGCATCCCGAAGCAGCAGGGCGAGATCCGCGCCAGTGACGACATCTGCAAGGGAACCTGACCGGACAGCCGTATGACCTACACCACCAGGCCCAGCGGGGGCGAGGGGCACCGGACCGATCCAACGGCGTTCGGCGACCCCGTCGCACCGCCCGCGGAGACGATGCCACAAGAGGCGATGCCCACAGAGGCGATGCCCGCGGCGGAGGTGCCCGGCGTCGCCGTGGCGGGCGCCGCGGTTCCCGCCACGGCCACCGCCACGGCCACGGCCACCGTTCCCGGCGCCCCCGCGGCTCCCGCCGCCGCGCCGGCGCCGCGGCCCGCCAAGAAGCGCGACCCGTTCTTCGACAACGCCAAGTACTTCGCGATCCTGCTGGTGGTGGCGGGGCACTCCCTGGCCAACCTGCTGAACGTCCCGCTGGCCAAGGGCCTGTACATCTTCATCTACATGTTCCACATGCCGCTGTTCATCGTGATCACCGGCTACTTCTCGCGGAACTGGACGTTCGCCGGCGGCAAGGCGCGCAAGCTCATCACCAACGTCGGCGTGCCGTACGTGGTGTTCGAGATCGCCTACTCGCTGTACGACTGGCTCGCCGGGCGCAACGAGCTGGAGATCAGCCTGCTGAACCCGTACTACCTGACGTGGTTCCTGTGCGCGCTGTTCATGTGGCGGCTGTCCACGCCGGTCTGGCAGCAGATCCGCTGGCCGCTCGCCGTCGCGCTGGTGTTCGCGCTGCTGTCGTACATGAGCGACATCGGCGGCACGTTCGACATTCACCGGGTGCTCGGGCTGCTCCCGTTCTACGTGCTCGGCCTCTGCCTGAAGCCGGTGCACTTCGAGCTGCTGAAGAAGCCGATCGCGCGGCCGATCGGGGCCGTGGTGCTCGCCGCCGGCCTCGCCGGGACGTACCTGGCCATGAACAACATGTCGCGCAACTGGATCTACTGGAAGCACGCGCACGAGGACCTCGGGGTCGGCAACTTCGCCGGCACCGTGATGCGGCTCGCCATGTTCGCCTTCGCGATCGTGTGCGTCGCCGCGTTCCTCAGCCTGATCCCGCGCCGGGAGCACTGGTTCACCCAGCTCGGCGCCTACACGCTGTACGCCTACCTGCTGCACGGGTTCGTCACCCGTCTCCTGAACTTCACCGGCTGGTGGGGCGCCGACTGGATGCACACCGTCCCCGGGGTGTTCATCGTGATCGCCGGCGCCCTCGTGGTCGGCACGTTCCTGTGCTCCAAGCCCGTCGTCCGGACGATGAGCTGGGCACTGGAGCCGAAGATGACCTGGGTGTTCACCCCCCTGCGACGGCCCGCGCGCTCCCGCTAGGGCCTGCCCCGGAGCTATGACCGACATCCTCCCGACCCCCCAGCCCGCCACCGGCGGCGCGCCCTCCGCCCCGGGCGGTGCGACCGCCCAGGGCGGCACGTATCCCGCCATCCCGACGGACGTCAGGACGCCCGCCGGCAAGCCGGGCGCGGCCCCGCCCGCCCCCGCGCCCAAGCAGCGGGACGCCTACTTCGACAACGCCAAGTTCTTCACGGCCATCCTGGTCGTGCTCGGGCACGTGTGGGCGCAGCTCGGCGACAGCAACGCCGTGGACGCCGCCTACGTGGTCCTGTACACGTTCCACATGCCGGTCTTCGTCTTCATCTCCGGCTACTTCTCGCGCGGGTTCATGCGCTCGACGGACAAGTTCCGCAGCATTTTCCCGACCCTTGTCGTGCCCTATGTGATATTCATTCTGCTTTACCGGGCGCAATTGATTCTCATCAACGGCGTCGACTTCCGGTTGAGCGAGATCTTCCGGCCGCATTTCCTGATGTGGTTCCTCGTGGCGCTGGTCCTGTGGCGGCTGAGCGCCCCGCTCTGGGCCCACCTGCGGCACCCGGTGGCGATCTCCGTCGCGCTGAGCCTCGTCGCGGGCAGCTGGGCGTTCACCGCCGACTCGACGCTCAGCCGGGCGGCCGGGCTGCTCCCGCTGTTCGTCCTCGGGCTGACGATCAAGCCCGAGCACGTGCGCCGGCTGCGCGCCGGATGGGCGCGCTGGGCGGGGCTCGCGGTGCTCGCCGCGGCGCTGCCCGTCGCCTACGTCTGGCGGCTCGGCGACGTCGTCCCCAGGATCGACACGGGTTTCCTGTACTGGAACAAGGGCTATGCCGACATGGGGTTCGGCGCCGCGGAGGGGATGTCCTGGCGGCTCGTGACGCTGGCGTTCGCCGTCCTGCTCGGCGCCGCGTTCCTCGCGTGCATCCCGCGCGGGCGCGCCTGGTACACCGAGATGGGCACCCGGACGATGTACGTGTACCTGCTGCACGGGCTCATCGTGAAGACGTTCGACTACACCGGCATGCTGGACAGACCCGTCCTGCACGGGCCGCTCGGCATCGTGGCGGTCACGCTCGCCTGCACGGCGCTCGGCGTCGTCCTCGCCACCGCGCCCGTCCAGCGGTTCACGCGGTGGGCCGTGGAGCCCGACGCGAGATGGTTGCTCAAGCCCGCCCATGGGCGGACATAAGATTCAACGGCGATCTGCGGGTATAGTCCAGATTCACCGAGTAGCTGATTGGTCTACGCGTGAGCTCTGATCACCACATCTCCCTGAGCATCATCGTGCCCGTGCACAAAGTGCAGGGGTACATCCGGCAATGTCTGGATTCGATCCTCGACCCCGATCTGCCCAACCTCGAGGTCATCGCGGTCGACGACCACTCACCGGACGGGTGCGGCGAGATTCTGGACGAGTTCGCCGAGCGGGACTCTCGCGTCAAGGTGAGGCACCTCACCGAGAACGTCGGGCTCGGGCACGCCCGCAACATCGGCCTCGACATGGCCACCGGCGACTACGTCTGGTTCTTCGACAGCGACGACTACGCGACCGAGGGCGCCGTCCGCGCCATCTGCGACCGCCTCGCCGAGACCCGCCCCGACGTGCTGGTCTTCGACTACGCCCGCTCCTACTGGAACGGCAAGGTCAAGCGCAGCATCATCAACGACCTGTTCCGCGAGCCGCCCGCGCCGGACGTGTTCACGCTGTCCGAGCGGCAGAGCGTGCTCGAGATGATGATGACGGCGTGGAACAAGGCGATCCGCCGGGAGTTCCTGCTCGACCTCGGGCTGCGGTTCAGCGGCGGCTACTACGAGGACGTCAACGTCACCTACCCGATCCTCATGGCGGCCGAGCGGCTCAGCCTGCTGGACCGGGTCTGCTACATCTACCGGCAGCGCCGCCGCGGCGCGATCACCAAGACGACCGGCGCCAAGCACTTCGACGCGTTCGCGCAGTACGACCGCATCTTCGAGTTCATGGACGCGATGGGGCCGGAGGCCGACCAGTTCCGGCCGCTGATGTTCAGCCGGACGATCTGGCACCTGCTCGTCATCATCGAGCGCGGCGACCGCGTCCACGAGTCGGAGAACGAGCGGTTCTTCGCCGAGATGTCGAAGACGTACAACCGGTACGAGCCGCCCGGGTACGTCCCGCCGGACCCGGAGGACAAGCCGTACCTCGCGGAGAAGCACCGGCTGATCAAGGCGAACGACTACCGGGGCTTCCAGCGCGTCCGCGCCGCCGAGACCCGCGACAAGGCGAAGCGCAAGGCCACCAAGGCGGCCGGCATCCGCAAGCGCGGCGTGCTGATCGGCAAGGAGCTGGCCAAGGAACGCTACTACCAGGTGCAGCGCCGCCTCCCGGTCGACGAGAACCTCGCCGTGTTCGCCGCGTACTGGTACCGCGGGTACGCCTGCAACCCCGCGGCGATCTACGAGAAGGTCCGCGAGCTGGCCCCGCACATCACCCCGGTGTGGGTGGTGAAGCCGGGGGCGCGCAAGACCATGCCGGAGGGCGTCGACCACGTCGTCGCCGGGTCCGCCGAGTACTACCGGACGCTGGCCCGCGCGAAGTACTTCGTCAACAACGTGAACTTCCCCGACAACTACGTGAAGCGGCCGGGGCAGGTGCACATGATGACGCAGCACGGCACGCCGCTGAAGAAGATGGGCCTCGACCAGATGGAGTACCCGGTCGGCGCCAACGACATGGACTTCAAGGCCCTCATCACCCGGTCCGACCGCTGGGACTACCTCGTGTCGTCCAACCCGCTGTCGACCGAGGCGTGGGAGCGCGGGTTCCCGTGCGACTACGAGATGCTGGAGATCGGCTACCCGCGCAACGACCGGCTCGTGCGGGCCACCGAGGAGGAGCGCAGCCGGATGCGCTCCGAGCTGGGCGTCCCGGGCAACGCGACCGCGATCCTGTACGCGCCGACGCACCGCGACTACCAGCGCCGCTACAGCCCCATGTTCGACATCGGCCGGGTCATGGACCGGCTCGGCGAGGGGTACGTGCTGCTGCTGCGCGCGCACTACTTCTACAAGATCAAGAACTTGGCGGCGGACATGGGCTGGCCGGAGGGCCGGGTCATCGACGTGTCCAAGCACCCGTCCGTCGAGGACCTCATGATCGCCTCGGACGCGCTGCTCACCGACTACTCCTCGGTGATGTTCGACTACGCCAACCTCGACCGGCCGATCGTGATCTACGCGAACGACTGGGAGACCTACAGGCTCACCCGCGGCGTCAACTTCGACCTGATGGCCACGCCGCCCGGGGCCGTCGCCACGACGGAGGCCGAGCTGGTCGACGCGTTCGTGTCCCGGGCCGCCTGGAGCGACGCCGCGTCGAAGAACCTCGCGAACTTCCGGGCCCGGTTCTGCCCCTGGGACGACGGGAACGCCGCCGAGCGCGCCGTCCGCCGGATGTTCCTGGGGGAGAAGGTCCCGAATCCTCCGCACCAGCCCCCATCGTCGCCCGCGCCGCAGTAGCATCCGGCGCACACCCCCTCACGCTCCCAGGCACCCGCCCGCCGCGTGAAGTACCGACAGGCCCGACGGCATCGCCGCGGGCCTTGACCAAGTGAAAAAGGAGTGGGTCGCTTGTCCGTCAGCAGGATCAGCGTGATCGTGCTCGCGCACGGGGCCGGAGAGTCGCTGGACGGCACCCTCGCGTCCCTCGCCGCCCAGTCCCACCCGGACCTCGCCGTGCTCGTGGTGGACGACGGCACCGGCGCGACCGCCGAGACCGCCGTCCCCGACGACCGGTTCCGGATCGTCCGGCAGGGCGCGCTCAGCCGCGGCGCCGCGCGCAACCTCGGCGTCGCCGAGAGCGACGGCGAGTTCCTGCTGTTCGTCAACGGCGGCGACGAGTTCCCCGCCGGCGCGCTCGCGGCGCTGGCCGCGGCGCTGGAGGCGTCGGGCTCGGACATCGCGCTCGGCCGCGAGGCCGTGCACCGGTGGACGGGGCAGGTGCACGCGTGGCGGCCGGTCAGAGCGTCCCTCGACCCGGTCACCGGAACGGACGTGCGGCGCACCCCCGACCTCGTGGCCGAGCGGAGGATCTCCGGCAAGCTGTTCCGCCGGTCCTTCTGGACGGAGCACGGGCTGGAGTTCCCCGATCTCGGCCGGTACGACGACCTGCCGGCCGTGCTCCAGGCACTGCACCTCGCGAAGGGCGTCGACGTGCTGCCCGACGTCGTGCTGCACCGGCGGCGCCAGCCGTTCCCGGCGACCACGGAGGCGCAGGAGATCGCGGACGGGTTCGGCGCCGTCACCCTCGCCACCGGCTGGCTCGGCGAGCACGGCCACGACCGGTCGCTGCACCGCGTCCGGCTCCTCGCGGCCGGCGAGGAGCTGCGGGTGTTCCTGGACGCGCTGCCGGACGTGCCCGCCGGGGAACGCGACCAGGTCGTCGCGCAGGCGGCGGCGTACGCGTCGGGGCTGCCCGCGAAGCTGCTCGGCGAGGTGCCCGCGCTGACCCGCCTGAAGTGGCATCTGGCCACCACGGGCCGCACGACGGAGCTGGTGAAGGTCGTCCGGTACGAGCGCGGGAAGGCGTCGCCGTCGATCGTCCGCGACCCGCTGCGCCGGTACGTCGTCTACCCGTACTGGAAGGACTCCAAGCTCGACATCCCCCGCGAGGTCTACCGGGCCCGCGACGAGGTGCGGCTGCGGGGCCGGGTGCACGCGGTGAGCTGGTCGGGCGACACGCTCACCGTCACCGGCGAGGCCTACATCAACTCGGTCAGCATGCGCCGCCGCTGGACGTCGATGAAGACGATGACGCTCCGGTCCGGCGACCGGAAGATCACCGCGCGGGCGCGGCAGACGCCGAAGCCCGGCAAGAAGTCGGGCTGGTCCGGGTTCGAGTTCACCTTCGACGTGAACCGGCTCCGCGACCACGGGCGGTGGGAGGAGGGCACCTGGAGCGTCGACGCGTCCGTGCTGAACGCGGGCGTGTTCCGGCGGGGCCCGCTGCGCGGCGGCAGCTCCGGCAGCGGCGCCCACCCGCCGTACCACTACGTCGCCGACGACGTGCGCGTCGTCCCGCGGATCGAGGACGGCCGCCTCGTCATCAAGGTCGAGAAGCTCACGGCGCGCGCCACCGCGCTGCGCTGGGACGACACCGCGCTGGTCGTCGAGGTGGCCGCGGAGGGCCCGGCGCCCGCGGAGCTGGAGCTCGCGCTCGGCGACGACCGCCTCCGGGTGCCGGTCACCGCGACCGAGGGCGGGTTCACCGCCCGGGTCGACCCGGCGGACCTCGAAGGGTCCCCGATGCCGGCCGACCAGATCGACGACACCCGCGACTGGACGGCCTCCGTCGCGGGCCGCCCCCTCGTGCTCGCCGAGGGCGTCGAGGACGCCGCGCGGACGTTCGGCCCGCTGGAGGTGACCGCGGGCCGCGGCCCGAGCGGCTACCTGCGGGTGCGGCGCACCACCGTCCGGCTCGCCGTCGACGACTGCGTCTGGCGGCCGGACGGGACGCTCGCGCTGACCGCGACGCACCCCGCCCACGCCGGCGGGCAGGTCGTGCTGCGCGGCCGGGGCCGCCGCAAGGAGCACGCGTTCGACCTCGTCGCCGACCCGTCGTCGGGCGTGCTGCGCGCCGAGGTGCCGGTCGCGGCCGTGCCGGGCGTCGCGGGCGTCCTGCCGCTGCGTCCCGGCCGCTGGGACGTGCTGTTCCGCCCGCCGGGCGGCCGGGCGCTGACCGTCCGGCTGTCGGGCCCTGCGCAGCAGAACCTGCCGGAGCCGCTGGAGGTCGCGCGCCGCGGGTACGCGCTGGAGTCCCGGGACGGGCGGCTCGCCGTCGCGGTGACCGGCGACGTCTCCGCGGAGGAGAAGAGCGCCGGCTCCAAGTACCGGGAGGAGGCGCGCCGCCGCGTCGACCGCGACGGCCTGCGCGACGCGGTCGTGTTCTCCTGCTTCAGCGGGCGGCAGTACTCCGACAGCCCGAAGGCCATCCACCAGGAGCTCCTGCGCCGCGGCATGGACCTGGAGCAGCTGTGGGTCGTCAACGACGCGCAGGTGGAGCTGCCGAGCACGCTGAAGGCCGTGCGCCTCAACGGCCGCGAGTGGAACGAGGCGCTCGCCACGTCGCGGTACATCGTGACCAACCACCGGCTGGGCGACGCGTTCCGGCGGCACCCCGACCAGATCGTCCTGCAGACGTGGCACGGCACGCCGCTGAAGAAGATCGGCAGCGACATCAAGGAGGTGCACTTCGCGTACGCGCCCGGCATGAAGAAGGCGCTGCAGGCGAAGGCCGCCGGGCCAGTCGTGCCCGAGTGGAGCCACCTGCTGTCCCCGAACCCGTTCAGCACGGAGATCTTCCGCCGGGCGTTCGCGTTCAAGGGCGAGATGCTGGAGGTCGGCTACCCGCGCAACGACCTGATGCACAGCCCCGAGGCGGACACGGTCGCCAAGCAGGTCAAGGAGCGCCTCGGCATCCCCGAGGACAAGCGGGTCGTGCTGTACGCGCCGACGTGGCGCGACGACCAGTACTACAGCCGCGGCCGCTACAAGTTCGACATGCGGCTCGACCTGGAGCGGGCCCGCGCCGCGCTCGGCGACGACCACGTCCTGCTCGTCCGGCTGCACACCAACGTCGTGGACGGCGTCACCGAGGACGAGCACGGCTTCGTTCGGGACGTGTCGCTGTACCCCGACATCACCGAGCTGTACCTGATCTCCGACATGATGATCAGCGACTACTCGTCGGTGATGTTCGACTACGCCAACACCGGCCGGCCCATGCTGTTCTTCACCTACGACCTCGCCGACTACCGGGACCGGCTGCGCGGCTTCTACTTCGACTTCGAGGCCGAGTCGCCGGGCCCGCTGGTGGAGACCTCCGACGACCTCATCGACGCGATCCGCGACGTCGAGTCCGCCACCGCCGGGCACCGGGACCGCTACCAGGCCTTCGTCGACCGGTTCTGCCCGCTCGACGACGGCAGGGCCGCGGCCCGCACCGTCGACCGGGTCTTCGACGCGACCGGTTGAGGCCAGTGGGACGGAACACGCGCGAGCGCACCGGAGGGGCGTTGGTAGGCTGCGCGCCTGCGCCCTCGACATCGGGGAAGGCGAACGGACCGTGAACGCGGTTGCTGATCATTGCAGGGTCGGGACGGACGACGAGCTGGTCATCCGCTGGCCCGCCCCCGTACCGGACGGGACGCGGATCGTGCTGCGGCACGGCGCGTCCGGCGACAGCCGGGCCGAGCCCCTCACCGGCGACCGGCTCTCGGTGACCCTGCCGCTGGCCGGGCTTTCGCCGGGCGCCTGGGAGGTGCTCGTCGAGGCGGGCTCGATCGGCCGCCCGCTGCTGACCGACGATCCCGGCTTCTCCCACGACGGGCTGCGCGCCTACGCCGCCCTGGCCCGCGACCGGGCCGCCCGCGTCGTCCGGCTGCCGGACGGGCGGGTCACGCTGGAGGTCCACGAGGTGGTCCCGCACGCCGAGGTCGAGGCCGTGCACCCGGGCGGCGGCGACATCGGGATCGTCGGCCGGCTCGCGTACGCGGGCCCGCAGCCCGGGGAGAAGGCCCGCCTCCTCGCCGTGGCGCGCAAGCGCGAGGGCGCCGTGACGTGGGACGTCCGCCTCGACGGGACCGAGTTCGAGGCCCGCCTGGACGTCCGCGCGTTCGCCGCCTGGGAGCCCGCCCTCTGGGACCTGTGGCTGGACGTCGGCGAGACCGTGCACGCCCGCCTCGCCACCCGGCTGGACGACGCCCCGGGCAAGCGCGGCACGCTGTCCTATCCTCGGCAGGTGACCGCGTCCGCCGACCGGGAGATGACCGTGCGGCCGTACTACACGCTGGACGACGAGCTGTCGATCGCGTGCCACCTCGTCCCCGAGGACACCGGATCGTGAAGATCACCTTCCTGCTGCTGGAGGCCTTCACGATCGACGGCACGGTGCGCACCACGTTCACGCTGGCCGACGAGCTGTCCCGCCGGCACGACGTGGAGATCGTCAGCGTGCGGCGGACGGCCGACCGGCCGGTGTTCCCGCTGTCGGACCGGGTCCGGCTGCGCTCCCTGATCGACGTCCGGCCGGAGGCCAAGGTCGGCTGGCCGCACGCCGGGCGGGCGAAGCGGCTGACGGCCGAGCCGAGCACGCTCGTCCACCCGGAGGAGCGCAGCTTCAACAAGTACTCCGCGTGGACCGACGAGCGGATCGGCCGGTTCCTGCGCAGGCTCCGCACCGACGTGCTCGTCACCACCCGCGCGGGCCTCAACCTGATGGCGGCGCGGCTGGCGCCCCGCAAGGTCATCGCGGTCGGGCAGGAGCACCTCCAGTTAGGCATCAACGGCGCCGGGATCCTCGCCGAGATCGAGAAGTGGTACCCGCGGCTGGACGCGCTCACCTGCCTGACGGCCGCCGACACCGAGGACTACGAGCGGATGCTCCCGGACGGGTCCTGCCCCGTCCACACGATCGGGAACGGCCTGCCGTCGCGGGTGTACCCGCGCTCCCGGCAGGAGAACAAGGTCGTCGTCGCGGCCGGGCGGGTCGTCTGGATCAAGGGCTATGACCTGCTCATCAGCGCGTTCGCGCAGGTCGTGGAGAAGCATCCGGAGTGGCGGCTGCGGATCCACGGGGACGGCCCGCGGCGCGAGGAGCTGCGCCGCAAGGCGACCCGGCTCGGGCTCTACAACAACGTCCTGATGCTGGAGCCGACCGACGACATGGAGGGCGAGCTGGCCAAGGCGTCCATCCTCGCGATGTCGTCGCGCGCCGAGCCGTTCGGCATGACGATCATCGAGGCGTTCGCGTGCGGGCTGCCGGTGGTCGCCTTCGACTGCCCGCGCGGCCCCCGCGAGATCATCACCGACGGGGTGGACGGGCTGCTCGTCCCGCCGGGGGACGTCGGGGCGCTCGCCGAGACGCTGATCCGGCTGATCGACGACGAGGAGCTGCGGCGCACGATGTCGGCGAACGCCCGCGCCTCGGCGGAGCGGTTCGGCGTCTCCGCGGTGGCGGCGAAGTGGGAGCGGATGCTGGACGGGCTGCGCGCCGCGCCCCGCCGCGACACCGGGCGCCGCTAGGCGCTGACCTTCTTCCGGGGCGCCTTCCGGTCGTCCTCGGGGGCCGCCTCCTTCCGCGGGCGGGACGGCGGGAACAGCGCCAGGCCGAGCGCGACGCAGGCGAAGGGCACCGCGGGCAGGACGTACCGGTAGTCGAAGTCGGCGGTCGCGGCGGGGATCACCAGCAGCGCGAGGCTCGTCCCCCACGGGAGCATCGCGCCGGTCCCCCAGTGCCGGACGGGGCGCAGCGGCTCCCACCGCCCGCGGGACCTCGCGTACGGGAGGGCCGCGGCCAGCCCGCCGAGCAGCAGGACGCCGAGGACCGTCCCCGGCATGGCGACGTGGTCCTGGTAGGCGAGGACCTGCCCGGCCCACGGCCGGACGACCCTGGTCTCGCCGCCGTCGGCGTCGTACTTCTCGGCGGCGAGCGCCTGCTTGTCGCTCCACGCCTCGCCTTCGGGGAACTCGTACTGGAGCCACGTCCAGGGCGTCGGGTACGGCCCGCGGTTCCACTCGAAGGCGCGCAGGGTGTCGCGGACGACCACCTTCGTGTAGTCGACGGGCTGGGCCTTGATGGCGTCCAGGGCGAACTCTCCGGCGAGCTCGTTGGCCTGGTCGCCGTAGATCCAGCCCGGGAGGTCGCGGAATGGGGAGTCGGGCGTCCACATGGCGGCGAACGGGCGGGAGATGCGCGGGTCGGAGCGCTCGGGGCACATGACGCGCAGCTCCGGGCGGGGCTCGATGACCCGGCAGTCGGCGAACGTCGCGGTGCGCCCGTAGAGCCAGATGCTGCCGGCCTTGGCCATCGCGAACTGGCCGTACTCCGCCTTGAACCAGAACATGTAGCCCACCATCGGCAGCGTGAACGCCACCGCGGCCGCCGCGCAGGCCCGCCACCCCGCCCGCCGGACCAGCAGCGCGACGAGGATCACGGCGATCAGCGGGAGGCCCGTCGACCGCGTCAGCGCGGCGGCGGCGGCGAGCACCCCCGCCAGGACCGCGAGCCACCACGTCGCCCGCCGCCGCCACAGGGCCGCGGCCACCGCCGCGAGCAGCAGGAAGGTGAACAGCGAGTCCGACATGAGCATGTGCTCGAGGGCGATCTGGTGGACGGGCAGGAGCACCGGGACCGTGAGCAGCGCCGCGAGCGCCCCGGGCAGCCACGCCCGCCACGCCCACCGTCCGGTCTCGCCGGACGCCGTCGCCGCGCGGCCGGCCCGCCACACCAGGACGTAGACGAGGACGCCGGTCAGCACGCCGATCGCGTGCTGGACCGACACCATCACCGTGAAGCTGTGGAACGGCTTGATCAGCCACAGCAGGAACGAGTAGCCGCTCGGACGTGTCGGCCCGGGCCGCAGCTCGACCGCGGACTCCAGGTACTCGGGCGAGTCGCCGAACCACATCGGTGCCGGGTAGCCGAGAACCACGATCACCCGGATCCAGATCGCCGCCGCGATCACGCAGGCGAACGGCAGGTGGGTCAGGAAACGGACGCGCACCCACCAACTTTACCCAGCGTAGTGATCATCATGTGACCGGTGGATCTCGGATCGGAGACATTGCCGTGTCCCGAACCGGACAGCCGATAGCATCGGACCGCTCCGCACTCTGAAAGGAACTCCATGGCGAACTTCACGCTCGATGACGTTCGGCAACGGACGTACAAGGCGCGTGACGCCTGGTGGACCGTCCTGCTGGTCGACCCTCTCGCGTCCCGGCTGGTCAGGTTCACGGCCAACCGGACGCGTGTGACCCCCAACCAGCTCACCGTCGCGGCGCTGATCCTCGGCCTCGGCGCGGGCGCGTGCTTCGCCGTCGCGTCCTGGCCGTGGCTGCTCGCCGGCGCGGCCCTGTACCACCTGTCGTTCACGCTCGACTGCATGGACGGCAAGATCGCGCGCCTGAAGGGCACCGGCTCGGTCTTCGGCGCCTGGCTCGACTACATCTTCGACCGCGTCCGCGTCCTGGCCTGCGCGATCGCGCTGATGGCCGGCCAGTACGCGGCCACCGGCAACGTCGCCTACGTCTGGACGGCCCTCGGCGTCGTCTTCCTCGACATGCTCCGCTACATGGACGCCCTGGAGATCTACAAGGTGCGCTCCCAGATGCGGACGAGGCTGAACGCGGCGCGCGAGGAGGCCCACTCGCTCGAACTCGCGGCCCGCCGCGCCAACGGCGAGATCCCCGACGCCGACGAGGACCTGCGCTCCGCCGAGGCGCTGACCGGGGACCCCGAGGCCGACCTGGAGGACCGGGTGGTCGCCGACGACCCGGCCATCGCGGCCATGCAGCAGGGCTTCAACCAGCGCTTCCCCTGGTACGCGCGCATCCGCAACGTGCTGATGGCGGGCCGGATCCGGCCGCACCTGATCAGCGGCATCGAGTTCCAGATGGGCGTGTTCATCGTCGCGCCCATCGCCGCCGCGATCGTCTCCGGCGCCATCATCCCCGTGGTGGTGGTCAGCGGTGCCGGGCTGCTGGCCTTCGAGCTGATCATCATCTACAAGTTCTGGCTGTCCAGCCGCGACTACAGCCGCAGCCTCGCCAAGCTGAACGCCAAGATCGAGACCTACCGCGCCGAACTCCCGGCCGAGTACGCCGAGGCCGCCGTCGGCAGCTCCGGCTGACCCGGCGGCCCCGGCGGCCCCGGCGCTACGCCTTCCGCGCGGTGACGAGCAGGTACTCCCAGTCCATGGTCAGGCCCGTGCCTCCCAGGTCGTGGTCGCGGGCGAGATCGGCCAGGGCCCGGTCGAGGTCGGCGACCGCACCGGGGTCGTCCGCGATGCGGTCGTAGACGGCGATCGTCGGGCCGTAGCGGCTCTTGAAGTAATCGCGGAAGTCCTCCGGCGTGCCGAACAGGTCGATCCGCACCGTCTCCCGCCGGGCCGTGACGCCGGTGACGCGGTCGCCGAGCAGCGCCCGGACATGGCCGGGGTCGCCCCAGAGCGGCGGTGGCCGCACGCCCGGCGGGGGCGGCGGCGCGTAGGGCTTCATCGTGGTGAACATCCGGCCGATGAAGCCCTCCGGCGTCCAGTTGAGCAGGGCGATCGTGCCGCCCGGCCGGCAGACGCGCACCAGCTCGTCCGCCGTGGCCTGGTGGTGCGGGGCGAACATGACGCCCACGCAGGACAGCACGGTGTCGAACTCGTTCTCCGCGAACGGCAGGGCCTCGGCGTCGGCCTCCTGCCACCGCAGCGTCGCCCCGCGGGCCGCCGCCGCGTCCCTTCCGGCGTCCAGCAGCTCCGGCGTCAGGTCGCTCGCGACCACGTCGGCGCCCGCGAGCGCGGCGGCGATGGCGGCGTTCCCCGAGCCGGCCGCGACGTCCAGTACTCGCCGGCCCGGCCCGACCCCGGCGGCCCGGACCAGGACGCCGCCGAGGTCCGGGATGACGTCCTCGGCCAGCTCCGGGTAGTTCCCCAGCGCCCACATCGTCCGGTGTGCGCTCTTCAGCGTGTCCCCCATGAGGGCTCTCTGCCCGGTATGGGGTCTTCGTACTACAGGTCCCCGGCGAGAAGGTCCGTCCACCTGCGGCAGACCTCGTCCAGGCCGTAGGCGGACGTCACCTGGTCGCGGGCCACGTCGGCGTCGTCCCGCCAGCGGTCCAGGGCGACCGTCGTGGCGATGGACGCGGCCATGGCCGAGGTGTCCTCGTGGATCCAGCGCGGGTCGTAGATGGTGTCGGAGCCGGGCCACGGGAGCAGGGCCGGGACGGCGCCGGAGGCCATGCCCTCGGCGGGGGCCAGGTGGAAGCTCTCGTCGTCGCTGGTGGAGAGGACGAACCCGATGCGGCGCAGCCAGGACGCCACGTCACGGCCGTAGGAGTCGAACACGACGCCTCCGGAGAGCAGGCGGGAACGGCGGATGCGCCGGAAGACCTTCTTGTAGTGGGCCCGCTCCTCCTCCTTCTGCCAGATCCACCAGTACTCCCAGGGGAGCTTGGACTTCACGAAGAGGGTGAAGCGGGGATCGTCGCGGCGCAGCTCCTCGACGACGTCCAGGGCGAGGTCCAGGCGCTTGCGGGACGGGGCGATGCCGATCATCCCGAGGTGGTGCTCGGCGCCGGGGAGTTTGGCGCGGCCGAGCTGGTGGTCGTCCACCCAGTTCGGGATCGTGACGACCTTCGCGTCCGGCCAGCCGGTGATCTCCCGGGTCAGCGCCTTGTAGTGCGGGCTGACGCAGACGACCCGGTCGACGGCGTCGATGTCGAGCTGCTTCGGCCAGTTCGCGTACAGCTCGAAGCGGTGGAGGCGGACGACGAGCCGCTGGTCCGGGCGCTTGCGCTCGGCGAACCAGAGGGCGTTCGGGCCGCACCACTCGCAGACGACGACGTCCGCCCAGTCGACGAGGTCCTGGCTGCGCTTCTCGTCGTGGGCCTTCAGGGCGGCCCAGTGGTCGACGCGGACCTCCATGTCGGCGCGCGAGCGGAGATAGTCGAGGAGGCGGGTGAAGAACTTCAGGTCATGGCCCGCCACCCCGACGCGGAGGCGGCGCTCCTTGACGGCCATGACCTTGGCGGACGGTTCGGGGAAGGCCTGGGACAGGTACGCGCGGAGCCGTCCGGCGGCGGCGTCCAAGGTGAACCCGGCGGCGGCCGAGCGGCAGCGGTCCGCGGCGAGGGTGAAGACCTCGGGGTTCTTGCCGATGAGGGTCAGGGAGTCCAGGACGTCGTCCTCGGTGGCGGCGAAGAGCGGGTAGTCGGCGCCGAGGAGCCGCTCATGCATGGGGGTGCGGTTGAGGACGACCGGGACGCCGAGCGCCCCGCACTCCAGGACCTTCGTGGACAGTTCGAGGCTCGTGTCCATGGACGGGTCGCGCCAGGACAGACCCACGTCGCCCGCGGCGGTCAGGCGCATCGCCTCCGCGCGGGGATGGCCGCCGTGCCAGACGACGCCCTCGCCCGACTCCAGCGCCGCCCGCATCCGGGCCGCGAAACCGGGGTCGGACGGGTCGTCGTGGATCTTGTCGCCGACCATGTGGAGTTCGGCGTCCACACCGCGCACGGAGAGCAGGCGTGGGAGCGACGTCATCTCGCAGGTGTTCCAGCGCGGCGCGAACTTGCCCGTGTAGACGAGGCGGAGCGGGCCGGCCGGCGGTCCGGCGGGACGGGCCTCCAGGCCCTCGGGAAGCACCACGACCGGTGGGAACAGCACGCTCTTCCCGGACATGGCCGGGACCGCCGCCTCCAGGAACCCGCGCAGCTCCTCGGTCTGGCACAGCAGGAGGCGCGAGGCGTCGGCGATCCGGCGCAGCTCGCCCTTGGCCGAGGCGCCGAACTCGGCCGCGGACTGGGGGACGTCGGTGAGGTACGTCCAGAGCCGCCCGGCGAGCGGGCCCGCGGCGAGCTTGCCCGCGAGGCGGCGGCCCCGGACCACGACGAGGTCGTGCGGGTCCTCCGCGTCGATGCGGGCGAGGATCGCGGCGGCGTGCCGCGGCCCCATGCCGTCCGGGCCGTCGAACAGCCCTTCGGCGTGCGGGCTGCGGACGGTGACGCCGGGCAGCGCGCGCAGCGGGTCGACGAGCCGGCCGGTCCGCACGGCCGCCTTGAGGACCAGGGTCACCTCGCAGCCGGCGCGGGCGAGCGCCTGGACCATGCCCTGGGCCCAGATCGCCGAGCCGTCGATCATGTTGAGGTCGACGTCGCCGTAGACGAGGGCGCGTGGTCGCACGGTGGTGGTTCCTTTCATCGCGCGGGGGCCGAAATCTCGTTGAGCCGACCTGGCGTGCCGGCAGTGGCGTCCCAGTGCAGGGACGCGAGGGTGGCGGGCGGCGCCTCGCCCCACAGGACGAGCGGAAGCGACCGCGCGGCGGCGATCCGGCGGATCTCGTCCAGCGCGAGGTCGCGGTCGTACATGCCGGGCACGCCCAGGTACGCCCAGGGGCCGCCGGGCTCGCCGGCCGCCGCGTCCACGACGACCATGTCCACGTCGGCGGAGCCGAGCGCGGTCGCGGCGTCGTGCGGGTACAGCGGGACGACCTTGGCGTGCGCGGCGAGCGCGGCCGCCGTGGACGGGTTCAGCACGCCCGCGATGATCAGGCCGTCGTGCACCCCCGCGACGAGCAGGCGGTTCTCCGGATGGTCGGCGCGGTCGGGGTGGACGCCGCCCCCGCGGGCCGAGCCGGACGCCGCCACCGGCGCGTTGCGTTTGCGCCACAGCCGGTAGAGGTCCCTGGGCAGGCGCTTGCCGCGCCTGGGGTTGCGTGCCGCGCCCGCGACGAGCCGGCCGAACTGGACGGCCGTCGAGGCCTCCAGCGCGGCGAGCCGCTTCTCCATCTCGTCGAGCCGCGCCTCACGCTCGCGCAGCGCGGCCTTGAGCCGTGCGACCTGCTGGTACGCCTTTGCGTCCCGGGCTGCGTCAGTCACTCAGGTACTCCATGATCACTTCGGCGATGCGGGGGCCGGCCTGGCCGTCCCAGAGAGGCGGCCTGCGGTCCCCCGCTCCGGCACCCGACTCCAGAACCTTCCGGACTCCGGGGACCAGTTCCTCGAACGTCACCAGCCGGTTGGTGCCGTGCGTGATGGTGATCGGCCGCTCGGTGTTCGGGCGGACGGTCAGGCACGGCACCCCGAGGATCGTCGTCTCCTCCTGGAGGCCGCCCGAGTCGGTGACGACCGCCGCCGCTCCCCGCACGGCCGCGATGAACTCGATGTACCCGAGCGGCTCCAGGATGTGCACCCCGGCGTGCTCGTCCAGGCCGGCGGCCAGCAGGTTCGCCCGGCCGCGCGGGTGGACGGGGATGACCAGGTCGGCGAGGTCGGCGACGCCGTGCAGGTGCCGGACGAGGGCCGCCGCCGTCTCCGGGGCGTCCACGTTCGCGGGGCGGTGCATGGTCGCGAGCACGTACCGCTCCGGCAGCCCGCGGGCCTCCCGCACGGCGGCCGTGTCGAAGGAGTCCAGGTTCGCCAGCAGCGTGTCGATCATCGGGTTGCCGACCAGGTGCGCCCGCTCCACCGGGACACCCTCGGCGGCCAGGTGCCCGATCCCCTCCGGGCTGGTGACGAGGCACAGCGCGGACAGCTGGTCGGTGACCCTGCGGTTCACCTCCTCGGGCATGGTCATGTCGAAGCTGCGCAGCCCGGCCTCCACATGGGCGACCGGGATGTGCAGCTTGGCCGCGACGAGGGCGGCGGCGATCGTCGAGTTCACGTCGCCGTACACGATGGCGAGCGCGGGTGAACGGCCGGTGAACTCCCGCTCCAGCCCGATCATGAGCGCGGCGGTCTGCTCGGCGTGCCCGCCGGAGCCGACGCCGAGGTTGACGTCGGGCTCGGGCAGCCCCAGCTCGTCGAAGAAGATCTCCGACAGCCGCGCGTCGTAGTGCTGGCCGGTGTGGATCACGGTCTGCTCGGCGCCGGCGGTGCGCAGCGCGGAGATCACCGGCGCCGCCTTGACGAAGTTGGGCCGCGCCCCGAGGACGTGCACGATGGGTCCCAACACGATTTCCCTTCTGTTCATCGGGCTTGCCTAACGTCCGGCCCTGTGGCCGAGAAATCCGTGAAGAAGTCCGTCTACCTGGCCGGGCTCGCCTGGCGGCAGCTCCGCGACGACCCCGGCCGGGCGTCCCGGCTGGCCGTCCGGCTCGCCGCCCGCACCCCGGCGGGCGCCCGGCTGCGGCGCTCCCGCCTCGCCGTCCCGCGGCCGAGGGACGTCCGTCGCGAGACGCGGGACCTGCGCCTGCTGCTGGACGAGCCGTCGCGGCCGCGCGAGCGCCGGGCCGTGCAGGGCGGGACCGTGCTGCAGTTCGTCACGAACGCGCTGCCGCGCACGAACGCGGGCTACACCGTCCGCACGCACCGGATCGCGCTCGCGCAGCGCGCCATGGGCCTCGACCCGCACATCGTGTCCCGGCTCGGGTATCCGCTCAGCCAGGGGATACCCGACGCGCGGGCGCGGGTGGACGTGGACGGCGTCCCGTACCACCGGCTGCTGCCCTGGCTGCCGGAGGCCGATCCGCGGCGCGTCGTCGCCAGGAGCGCCGACCTCGCGGGCCGGCTGGTGGAGGAGCTGCGCCCGGCGGTCCTGCACGCGGTCAGCAACCACCTGAACGCGGCCGTCGCGCTGGAGCTGGGACG
The DNA here is from genome assembly GCF_039871695.1 of Actinomadura sp. B10D3. Taxonomy (NCBI): domain Bacteria; kingdom Bacillati; phylum Actinomycetota; class Actinomycetes; order Streptosporangiales; family Thermomonosporaceae; genus Actinomadura; species Actinomadura sp. B10D3. Next base: position 22,322 of record NZ_JBDPLY010000044.1, on the reverse strand, counting down.
GCGGCACGGGCTGCCCGTCGTGTACGAGGTGCGCGGCTTCCTGGAGGATTCCTGGCTGTCGCGCGACCCCGCGCACGACGAGGCCGACGACTTCTACCGGCTGACCCGCGAGCTGGAGACCCGTCGCATGGCCGAGGCGGACGCGGTCGTCACGCTCGGCGAGGCGATGCGGGCGGAGATCGTGTCCCGCGGCGTCCCGGAGGAGAAGATCTTCACGGTGCCGAACGGCGTGGACGAGGCGTTCCTGGAGCCGCTCCCGGACGCGTCCGGCCTGCGCGAGCGGCTCGGCGTCCCGCCGGGCGCCACCGTCGTCGGGCTCACGTCGTCCTTCTACGGCTACGAGGGCATCGGCACGCTCATCGACGCGGCGGCCCTGCTCCGCGACCGCGGCGCGCCCGTCACGCTGCTGCTGGTCGGGGACGGCCCGGAGCGCGGCGCGCTGGAACGGCGGGCGGCCTCGCACGGCGTTCACGCCGTGTTCACCGGCCGGGTGCCGATGGAATCGGTTCGCCGCTATCACGCCGTCCTCGATGTGTTCGCGGTCCCGCGCAGGGCGGACCGGGTCTGCCAGTTGGTGACGCCCCTCAAACCGATCGAGGCGATGGCCGGGGGAATCCCGGTAGTAGCCAGTGATGTCAAGGCTCTCCGCGAAATCGTGGAACCGGGCGTGACCGGCGCGTTAACAGTTCCGGAAGACCCGGAAGCATGGGCGAATTGCCTGGAAGATCTGGCTTACAGTCCGGAAAGGAGACAGAAAATCGGGCGGTCGGCCCGCGAATGGGTCGCGGCGGAACGTACCTGGACCGCCGTGACGGCCGGATACCGGGCCGCCTACCGAAGGACATAGATCGAAGGGAGCCGGCCGCGTGGATCTCGTGGTCATCGGACTCGGCTACGTGGGCCTCCCGCTCGTGCGGGAGGCCTGCCGGGCCGGCCTGCGGGCCGGCGGGCTGGACCGGGACGCGCGGGTGGTCGCCGGGCTGAAGGCCGGGCTGTCGCACGTCGACGACGTCTCGCCCCGCGAGGTCGAGCGGATGCTGGACGCCGGGTTCCGCCCGTCCCTCGACGAGGACGTCCTGGACGGCGCCCGCACCGTCGTCATCTGCGTGCCGACGCCGCTGTCGCCCGAAGGCGGCCCCGACCTGACGGCGGTCCGCGGCGCCGCCGCGACCGTCGCCCGGCACCTGGACCCCGGGACGCTGGTGGTCCTGGAGTCGACCACCTACCCCGGCACGACCGAGGAGGTCGTCCGCCCCATCCTGGAGACGTCCGGCCTGGTCGCCGGGGAGGAGTTCCACCTGGCGTTCTCGCCGGAGCGGATCGACCCCGGCAACCGGGTGTACGGCGTCCGCAACACCCCGAAGATCGTGGGCGGGCTCGGCCCGGCGTGCGCGTCGGCGGCCGCGGCCTTCTACGGCAAGTTCGTCGACCGGGTCGTGCAGGCCAAGGGGACGCGCGAGGCCGAGATGGCCAAGCTGCTGGAGAACACCTACCGGCACGTCAACATCGCGCTGGTCAACGAGATGGCGGTGTTCTGCAACGAGCTCGGCATCGACCTGTGGGACGCGATCGACTGCGCGGCCACCAAGCCGTTCGGGTTCCAGGCGTTCCGGCCGGGGCCGGGCGTCGGCGGGCACTGCATCCCGATCGACCCGAACTACCTGTCGTACAAGGTCCGCTCGCTCGGCTACCCGTTCCGGTTCGTGGAGCTGGCCCAGGAGATCAACGACCGGATGCCCCGGTACGTGGCGGAACGCGCGCAGCAGCTGCTGAACCGGGAGGGGCGCGCGCTCAAGGGCGCCCGGGTCCTGCTGCTCGGCGTCACCTACAAGGCCGACATCGCCGACCAGCGCGAGTCGCCGGCCCGCCCGGTCGCGCGGCGGCTGGCCCGGCTCGGCGCCGAGCTGTCGTTCCACGACCCGCTCGTCGCGTCGTGGGACGTCGACGGCACGCCGGTGCCGCCCGCCGGAAACGATCTCCGCGCCGCCCTGGAGGCGGCCGATCTGGCGATCGTGCTGGCCGACCACTCCGCCTACGACCCGGCGACGCTGGCCCGGCACGCGCGGCTGCTCTTCGACACGCGGGGCCGCACGAGGAACGTCCATTCGGACACCGTCGAGCTTCTCTAGCAGACGGGAACGAGTCGCCCGGCAGCGTCCATGTCAGGGACAGCGGGAATTCATCGGCAATTTCCATCGACGTCCGAGACTCGGCGGTGAGGGCACGTTTTTCGGCATGTTGCGGAGTGAAGTGTTATGCGGGTCTGCGTCTGCACGGTGGTGCACCATCCCGAGGACGCGCGCATTCTGCACCGGCAGATACGCGCGCTGCTGGACGCCGGCCATGAAGTCACATATATAGCGCCATTCCGGGCATGCAATGCGACGCCGTGGCGGCAGCTCAGCCCGGTGGACATCCCGCGCGCCACGGGGCGGCGGCGCCTGCGGGCCCTGCGCGCCGCCCGCCGGGCCCTCGCCGAGCACGCCGCCTACGCCGACCTGATCCTCCTCCACGACCCCGAGCTGCTGGTGTCCCTCCCCCGCCAGGTCCGCGAGCGGACGGTCGTCTGGGACGTCCACGAGGACACCGCCGCCGCCCTCTCCGCCAAGGGCTGGGTGCCGGGCCCGGCCCGGCCCGTGCTGCGCCCGGCCGTGCACCGCCTGGAGCGGCGCAGCGAGCGGCGGCACCGGCTGCTACTCGCCGAGGAGGGCTACCGGGCCAGGTTCCGCGAGGACCACCCGGTCGTGCCGAACACCACCTACGTCTCCGACCTGCCCCCGGGGCCGCCGGACGGCCGCCGCGCCGTCTACGTCGGGCAGCTGTCGCGGGCCCGCGGCGCCCTCGACATGATCGAGATGGCCCGCACGCTGACCGCCGCGGGCGTGCTGGTCGAGCTGATCGGCGCGGCCGACGGCGACGTCCGGGAGGACCTGCGGGAGGCGCAGCGCGAGGGGATCGTGCGCTGGTACGGGTTCGTCCCGAACGACCGGGCGCTGCGCATCGCCGAGGGCGCGGCGGCCGGGCTGGCGCTGCTGCACGACGAGCCCAACTACCGGCACTCGATGCCGACGAAGGTCGTGGAGTACATGGCCCGCGGCGTGCCGGTGGTCAGCACGCCGAACCCGCCGGCGGTGGACATCATCGAGCCCGCCGGATGCGGCCTGATCGTCCCGTTCGGCGACCCGGAGGCCGCCGCCAAGGCCGTCCTGCGGCTGCGGGACAGCCCCGACCTGCGCGCCGACCTCGGCCGGCGGGGCTACGAGGCCGCCCGGAAGCGGTTCCACTGGCCCGTCCACGCCGAGCGCTTCGTCGCCCAGCTGGAGGCCTGGGCGGGCCGCTCCCCGAGCGCCGCGCCGGACCCCGAGCCCGAGGCGCGGCCGGTGCCCGAGTTCTGAGAGACCGGGTGGCGCGTCAGGACGAGTGCCGCGTGAACGACGGGTGGTGCAGCCGGTAGGCGACCGACCGGGCGACGCGGGCCGCCGCACCCGGCGGGCGGCTGGCCTCGACGACCACGACGTACCGGCCCACCCGCAGCGCGATCATCCCGGCGGCCGGGCCGATCTCGTACGCCTCGTCGGCGCCGATGTCGCGGCGCCGCCGCGCCTGCGCCTGCGTGGCCTGGAGGGCGTCCAGCATCCGCGAGGCCGCCCGGTCGGTGTCGCCCACCCAGCGGACGCTGACCGTGAGGCCGCGGACCGTCGTGTCCGGCCGGCCGGTCTCCTCCGGGCTCGCCGACGGATCGGGCGCCGCCGACCCGGTCGCGCTCGGCTCCGGCTCGGGCGACGTCCGCTCGCCGGGCTCCGGCGGGTCCTCCCCCTTCGCCTTGCGGCGGGGTTCGTAGGAGCACGAGACCGGGTGCGGCAGCCTCACCGTCCCGGCGGAGGTGGGCCGCGGCCGGGTGGTGTGCCCGGTCAGCCGGGCGGCGGCGAGGTCGGGCTTCTTCAGCAGGGCGCACGCGTCCGGCCAGTCCGCCACCGGGACGCCGCCGAGCTCGGCCGGGCCGGGGCCGGTGAGCCCGCCGCGCAGCGCCATCAGCCGCGCCGCGCCGTCCGGGCGGGGCGCCGCCTGCGGGACGGCCACGTACAGCAGCCCGCCCGCCGCCGCCAGCCACGGCCGGGCGCCCGGCAGGTCGGGATCCAGCGAGAACGGCACCGGCGCGGTCGTGGCGCCCCCACCGCCCGGGTCCACGATGTCGACGGCCGCCGGCAGCAGATCGGCCGACAGGCGGGGGCGCAGCGCGAACACGCGCCCGCCGGCCTGGGCGAGCGCCGCGTACGCGGGCACGTCGCGGCCCCACCGGACATCCCCGGACGGGACGTCCACCGCCTCCATGCGGGCCTCGTCCGGGCCGGAATCCTCCAGGTGGTAGACGACGAGGAGCCGGTCCCCGACCCGCACGCCAGGGCACATCAGGTCGCCGCACACCCCGTCGCCCTTCCAGACCCCGACCTGGCGGCCCTTGTCGTCGTAGGCGCGCAGGGCCGTCCCGTCGGAGGCGAGGGTGACGCCGTCCAGCATCGACACCTCGGGCGACTCCCGGGACCCGAGGCGCCGGTCCCAGCGCACGGCGCCCTTCGCCGGATCGACGGCGAGGAGCCGGCTGCCCGCCCCGTCCTTCCCCGCGGCCGCCGTGCAGTGCAGGCCCAGCGCCGCGAGGCGCTCCCGGCCGTCGGACGGGTGCGCGCCGCCCTCGAACAGCCGGCAGCCGCGCGGCAGGGCCATCCGCCACACCCGGTTGCCGGTGACGGCCGAGACCCCGAACAGCGTGCGCCGCGCGTCGTCGGTGGTGAGCAGCACCTCCGACCCGGCGGGCCAGCGCAGCGTCGTCCGGGAGACCGCGGCGGGACGCTCCCCCTCGCGCCGCCACAGCAGGCCGCCCGACAGCGCGTCGAACGCGACGAGCACCCGGTCGGCCCGGTCGCCGTCCCGCTCGAAGTAGGCGACCAGCCGGGACCCGGTGGACGTCCAGCCGAGCAGCGTCCACCCGGAGCGGCGGTAGCTCCAGCGGCCGTCGCCGGTGCGCGCGTCCCGCACCTCGACGCCGTTCCCCGACGCCGTCACGACCTGCCCCTGCGCGACCTCGTGGGCGATGCCGTCGTAGCCGGCGACGGAGCCGTGGTGGGTGCGCGTCGTCCGCTCCCAGCTCACGGTCAGCGGGCCGGGCGGCGGCCCCACCTCGCTCTGCGGGGTGACGGGGGTCCCGGTGACGGTGTGGCGGACCTGCCACCACTCGGCCCGCAGGACGTACTTGTCGACGAGCACGACGCACAGCACCACGGCCACCACCGCGGAGACCAGCCCGAGAGCGACGCGGACCCTGCCCACGGACTCCGGTCGGCCGTCAGGCCGCTGCCGGCTCCCGACCACGACCGCGCCCGCCTCCTCCCCTACTGTGCTCACCAAGGCTCATCAAGGACGACACCCACCATGCCCTGTGCGGGGCTCCCGCGCGACACGGGAGGGAAGAACGGAGGAACCGTGGAGCTCTTCACCCGCTGGCACGCCTGGGACACGGCCCGCGCGGACATCGCCGCGTCCGGCGCGGACATCGGCCTCGACGGCCTGGACAAGGCCGTCGCCGCCGCCGAGCGCTGGCACGGCGACCAGCTGCGGCCGACGGGCGCGCCGTACGTCGAGCACCTACTGGAGGCCCTCGAAGTGCTGGTGCGCGGGGCCGGCGTGACGGCGCCGGCCGTCCTGTCCGCGGCCATTCTGCACGACACCGTCGAGGACACGCCCGCGACGCTCGCCGACGTGGAGGCCGAATTCGGCCCCGAGGTGACCGAGCTGGTCGACTGGGTGACCAAACCGCCCGCCACGGGCACCGGACGCCAGGCCAAGCGCGCCTCCAGGGCCGCCTACCTCCGCCGGCTGAACGACGCCCCGCGCGAGGCCGTGCTGGTCAAGCTGGCCGACCGCGCCAGTAACGTGCAGACCCTGGACCGGATGCCCCCGGACTTCCAGCGCCGCTACTACGCCGAGACCCTCACCTACATCGTCCCCCTCGCCGAGGGCGAGCCGTGGTTCCGGGACTGGTACTCCTCCTGGCGGCGGCGGTTCGCCCACCTTCAATGACCAGATGGTCACGAAGTGGGATGATCGGGGCCATGGAGCGTGAGTGGGTGGTCGAGGAGAGCGTGGCCGTCGCGGCGGACGCGCGCAGCGTGTACGCGACGGTCGCTGACCTGCGCCGCATGGGCGAATGGAGCCCGGAGGTGTTCGCGATCTGGGTGCGCGGCCGGTCGGTCGCGCCGGGGACGAAGTTCGTCGGGTTCAACCGGATCCGGTGGCGCGTGTGGTTCACCACGTGCCAGGTGACCTCGGCCGTGCCCGGTCAGGCGTTCGCGTTCCGGGTGTCGAGCTTCGGGATGCCCGTGGCGCTGTGGGGCTACCGCATCGAGGACGTCACCGCCGATCCGGCCTCGCCCCGGACCCGGCTCACCGAGTACTGGGAGGACCTGCGGCGCGACAACCGCGGCGCCGCGTTCGTCTCACTGCTCGGAAAGGTCTTCACCGGCGTCCCGGCGGAACGCCGGGCCGAGGCCAACCGCAAGGGCATGCGCGCCACCCTCGACCGCATCCGGACAGCCGCCGAGAAGGGGTGACGTCCGCCCGCGTCCCCGCTTGGCAGCAAAACGAGAACCTGTTCTACTAAGCGGTGTGACAAGCACCGTGCACGCGTATCCGATCCAGGGCGAGCGGGTCACCCTTCCGGTGCGGATCCGCGACGCCGCCGTCGGGTCGGCGATGTTAGCCGTCCCCGCCGGAGCCGCCCAGGCCGTCATCGCCTACTCCGGCCTGGAGGTCGCCGAGCCGCTGCCCGGGAAGGCGATCTGCTCGCTGGCCTTCGTCCGGTACGCCGACGGGGACCTCGGCCCGTACCACGAGTTCGCCGTCGCGTTCCTGGTGCGCCCGCCCGGCGGGACGGGATCCGGCGGGGTGCTCGGGCGGCTGCGCGGGGTCGGCGCGTTCATCCACTGGCTCCCGGTCAACCAGGAGTTCACCCTGGAGGCGGGGCGGACGATCTGGGGCTTCCCCAAGGAGATCGCCGACATCCCCATGGACCTCGCCGGACGCGTGCGGCGGTGCGCGGTCCGGTTCGGCGGGCGGACGGCGATCGAGGTCGCCGTCCGGCCGGGGATCCCGATGCCGGACGCGGCCGGCGCGCCGAGCGTGGACGCCTACTCGTGCCTGGACGGCGTGACCCGCCGGACGCCGTGGACGCTGACGCCGTCGCGGGTCCGGACCCGTCCGGGCGGGGCGAAGGTCGTGCTCGGCGACCACCCGGTGGCGGAGGAGCTGCGCGGGCTGGGCCTGGACCGGGCGCGGGCGCTGAGCAGCAGCACCGTCGGGCACCTGCGGATGGTCTTCCAGGGTGCCGAGGAGGTGCGCCCATGAGGCGGACCGCGCTGGTGACCGGTGCCGCGCGCGGGCTGGGCGCGCTCGCCGCGCGGCGGCTCGCGGCGGCGGCCTGGGACGTCGTCGCCGTCGACGTGGACGAGGCGGGCCTCGCCGCGACGGCGCTGCGCTCCCCCAACACGCACGTCCGGACGTGCGACGTCACCGACCCCGCCGCCCTGGCGGACGTGCTGGCGATGGCGGGCCCCGTGCACCGCGTCGTGCACGCCGCCGCGGTCACCGCGTCCGGCCCGGTGCTGGCGCGGTCGCCCGCCGAGGTAGAACGCGTTCTGCGGACCAACGTGCTCGGCGCGGTGACGGTCGTCCGGGCGACGCTGCCGGGGATGCTCGACCGCGGCGCCGGCGAGCTGTTCCTGTGCCCCGGCGGAGCGGGGGCGCCGGCGGGCGCCGCCGCGGCGGCCGTCGCCGCCTACGCCGACGCGCTGTGGGCCGAGCACGGCGGGCAGGGCGTGACGCTCCGCTGCGTCCACGCGGACGGGGCGCCGCACGGGCTCGTCCTCGACGCGCTGGACCGCTCCCTCGCGCGGCCCGCCGCGCGGATCCACGTGCGCCCCCGGCCGACCCGCCGCCCACCTGCCCTGATCCGCGCCCCGCGATGAACCGCCGCGGGACCGCATAAGCTGTCTCTTTCGCCCCTTCGGGGTGCCGGGGGACGTCCCCGGCGCGAGACACGCGCGAGGAGCAGCCTGCATGTCGTCCCAGGTCAACGGGCGGCCGACCGGCCCCGGCGGCACGGTGAAAGACCGGGAGATCGCCGCCGAGCAGCGCTACGTCGACATCGCGTACGCGCGGCTGGAGGAGATGCGCGCCGACGCCCAGGCCATGATCCGCGAGGGCTACCGGCAGTCGCTCGCCGGCACCAAGGGCTCCCTGGTCGACCGCGACGCGATGGTCCACCAGGCCGCGCTGCGCGCCCAGGCCCTCGACATCGCCGACGACGGCCTGGTGTTCGGCCGGCTCGACCTGGCCTCCCGCGAGGTCCGCTACATCGGGCGCATCGGCGTCCGCACCAGCGAGCACGACTCCCTGGTGATCGACTGGCGGGCGCCCGCCGCCGAGGACTTCTACCGCGCCACCCCCGAGGACCCGCGCGGCGTCGTCCGCCGCCGGGTGCTGCACTCGCGCGGGCACACGGTCGTCGACCTGGAGGACGACCTGCTCGACCCGGACGCCTCCGACGGGATGACGATCGTCGGCGACGGCGCGTTCCTCGCCTCGCTCGCCCGCACCCGCGAGGGCGCGATGCGCGACATCGTCGCGACGATCCAGCGGGAGCAGGACGAGGTGATCCGCGCGCCCGCCGACGGGACGGTCCTGGTGCGCGGCGCCCCCGGCACCGGCAAGACCGCCGTCGCCCTGCACCGGGTCGCCTACCTGCTGTTCCGGCACCGGCGCCGGTTCGGCTCGCGGGGCGTCCTGGTGGTCGGCCCGAACCGCCGGTTCACCGCCTACATCGAGCGGGTGCTGCCGTCGCTCGGCGAGGGCTCGGCCACGCTGCGCTCGCTCGGCGACCTCGTCGACGGCGTCACCGCGACCGTCCACGACCCGCCGGAGACGGCCCGCGTCAAGGGCGCGGGCGCGATGGCGACCGTGCTGCGCCGCGCCGTCGCCGACCACCCGCCCGGCGCGCCCGACGAGCTGCGCGTGGTGTTCAAGGGCATCGTCGTGACGCTCGACCGCGCCCGCCTCGACCGGATCAGGACCGAGCTGCACCGGCGCAGCCGCGGGAGCGTGAACGCGGCCCGCGGCCGGGCCGCGGAGATGCTCCTGGACGCGCTCTGGGAGCGCTTCACCGACGTCGGCGGCCCGGAGGCGGCCGAGGCCGAGGAGGGCGCCGAGGCGGGCCTGTGGAACGCGATCCTCGCCGCCGACGGCCTCGCCTCCCTCGACGAGGAGCCGGCGCGCGGCGGGCGGCAGGGGAACGGCGACCCCAAGCGCGGCCGGTTCGACGCGCGGGTCCGCGAGCAGCGCGCCTTCACCGACTTCCTCGTCTCGTGGTGGCCGATCCGCCGGCCGCCGGACGTGCTCCGCTCGCTGGGCGACCCCGCCCGGCTGCGCCGCGCCGCCGGCCGCGACCTCGACCGCTCCGCGATCGAGTCGCTCGCCGCGTCCTGGGCCGGCGGCGACGCGCCGCTCAGCTACCAGGACGTCGCGCTGCTCGACGAGCTGGACGCGCTGCTCGGCCCGCCGCCCCGCCCGTCCCGCCGCCGGAGCGCCCCGTCCGAGGACGACCCGTTCGTCGTCGACGGCGTCAACATCCTCACCGGCGAGGAGGTCGTGGACGACACCTGGGAGCCGGAGATGCAGGAGCTGACCACGTCCATCGAACGGGTGGAGCGGTCGCGGCGCGTGGACGACGGCGTGGTGGAGGAACGCCCCGAGTACGCCCACATCGTCGTGGACGAGGCGCAGGACCTCTCCCCCATGCAGTGGCGCATGCTCGGCCGCCGCGGCCGCCAGGCCAGCTGGACGATCGTCGAGGACCCCGCCCAGAGCGCCTGGGAGGACCTGGACGCCGCCCGGCAGGCGATGGACGCCGCGCTCGGCGGCGAGCGCCCGTCCCGGGGCCGCCGCCGCACCCGCAAGGCGCCGCCCCGCACGCGGCACGAGTACGAGCTGACGACGAACTACCGCAACTCCACCGAGATCGCCGCGGTGTCGGCCCGGGTGCTGGCCCGCGCGCTGCCGGACGCCTCCCCCGCCCGCGCCGTGCGGACGTCCGGCATCGACCCGATCGTCTCCATCGTCCCGGACCACGATCTGGCCTCGGCCGCCCGCGAGGCCGCCGAGGAACTGCTGGGCCAGGTCGACGGCACGATCGGCGTGATCGTCCCGCTCCCCCTGGCCGCGCCGTCCGGGGCCCAGCCGTCCCTGTTCGACCCCTCGCCCGGCCCTGTCGCCTGGTCGGAGGCCGACCGCGAACGGCTCGGCGAAGGGCTGCCGGAACGGGTGCAGGTGCTGGACGTCCTGGAGGCCAAGGGCCTGGAGTTCGACGCGGCCGTCATCGTCGCGCCCGAGACCGTCGCCGCCCAGTCGCCGCGCGGCCTTCGCGTCCTGTACGTGGCGGTGTCGCGGGCGACGCAGCGGCTGACCGTCCTCACCGCCGACCCCGAGTGGAAGCGCACGCTGCTCGGCGGCTGACCACGCCCTCGGCCGCGGACCCGCGGTGGGAACGAAACCGCCCCCGCGCGGGAGTTAGGCTGACGCTGCCCCCATTCGGACGCGTGGACGGAGAGCGATGAGCGGCCGCAACCCCGCGCCCCGACGCAGCTACGGAGGCCGTTCGGCCGAGGAGCGCCGCGCCGAACGGCGGGAACGCCTGCTGGCGGCCGGGCTGGAGCTGTTCGGCACGCGCGGGTACGCGGCGACGTCCATCGAGCGGCTGTGCGCGACCGCGAGCGTGTCGACCCGCAACTTCTACGAGGAGTTCTCCGGCCGCGAGGAGCTGCTCACCACGCTGCACCGCGGCATCAACGAGCGCGCCTCCGAGGCCGTGGCCGCCGCCTACGCCGAGGCGGCGGACGCCGGCCTCGCCACCCGCGTCGAGCGGGCCGTCCGCGCGTTCGTCACCGCCACCGCGAGCGACCCGCGCCGCGCCCGCATCGCCTTCGTCGAGGTCATCGGGGTCAGCCCCGGGCTGGAGCGGCACCGCCTCGGCTGGCGCACCCGCTGGGAGGAGGCGCTGCTGGCGATGACCCGCGAGGCGGTCGAGCGCGGCGAGGCCGTCGACCGCGACCACCGCCTTACGATGATCGCGATCATCGGCGCCGTGAACAACCTCGTCCACCACTGGTCCGCCCGCGACCAGGACGTCCCCCTGGACGACATCACCGCCGAACTCACCCACCTGATCCTGGCCGTGTTGACCCAGGGGGGCGACCCCCTGGAACCCCCGTCACGAGCCGGTCGATCCTCACGGCACGGTTCAGGTGAGCTGTGACCGTGCGGGTCTGCGACGTGCCGCTGCGGTCGCCCGGCTCGACGGGCATGCGCCCTCCGCTCGCTGCACTCGCTCCACGCGCCTGCCCGTGACCGCCGCTTCGGTCTTGCGAATCAGATGATGGGAGGGCGGCCGGTGCGGGTCATGCGCCAGGCGGTGCGGTAGGAGATGGGGCGGCGGGGGCCGGCGGGCTTGCGCCAGCCCTCCAGGAAGCCCCTGAACCACGGCTTGAGCGCGCTCGGCCTGCGTTCGCGGAGGAGGGTCATGCCGACCCACACGGCGAGGTAGGTGAGGGCGAGCGGCCACGGGAGGTTGCGGCGGGCCAGCCAGACGCGGTTGCGGGCGTTGTAACGGTAGAACATGTCGTGCCGCGTCGGCAGGACGGCCGGGTGGAACATGACCGCCGAGGCGTCGTAGACGATCCGGTAGCCGGCGTTGAGGATCTGCCAGGCGAGGTCGGTCTCCTCGTGGGCGTAGAAGAAGTCCTCGGGGAGGCCGCCGCCGGCGTCGAACGCGGCGCGGCGGATCGCGGAGGCGCCGCCGAGGAAGGTCGTCACGGCGGACGAGCGCTCCGGGTCGCCGGCGCGCAGCCGCGGCACGTGGCGGCGCTCGCCCCGGCCGCCCTCGGGGTCGCGGACGCGGAACGAGATCACGCCGAGGTCGGGCTCGGCGGAGAACCGGTCGCGCAGGTAGGTGCCGAGGCGGGTGGAGCGGTACCAGCCGTCGTCGTCCAGGAAGAGGATCACATCGCCGCCGGACGCCTCGACGCCCCGGTTCCGGCCGCCCGGGATGCCGAGGTTCTTCGGGAGGGAGACGGTCTTGACGCGCTCGTCGTCGAAGGGGGCGGCTCCGGCCTGGTCGCCGACGGGGTCGACGCCGTTGCCGACGAGGACGACCTCGATGTCCACGTGCTCCTGCTCCAGGGCGCTGCGGACGGCGCGGGCCAGCTCCTCCGGCCGGTTCCCCATCGTGAGGACGACGACGGACAGTTTCACTTCAGCCTCCGGGAGGCCAGGATGCTGACCAGGTGGAGCAGCGTCTGGACGACGGCGACGGCGGCCACGGCGACCATCAGCACGCGGACCGCGACGGGGTCGTCCGCGCCGGAGACGGTGTCGATCACGGCGGCGGCGAGGATCAGCAGCGACAGCTCGACCGCGCCGATGATGCGGTGGAAGCGCAGCATGGACGCCGCCTGCCGGGCCAGCGCGATGCCGGTGGAGCGGGGGCGCAGCGCCCGGTCGCCGCCGGACGGGTCGGCGGGCAGCCCCGACTTGGCGCGGGCCACGACGACGTTGTCGGTCTCCGCCTTGATCAGCGCGGCGCCGAGGGCGGCGACGAGGCCGAGCTCGGCCCAGCCGCCGTTCGACCAGCCGCCCTGCGCCATGAAGCCGAGCCCGATGAGCAGCGACACCTCGGACAGGTAGTGGCCGATCCGGTCGAGGAACACCCCGGCGACCGACGTCTGCCGCAGGTAGCGGGCGACCTCGCCGTCCACGCAGTCGAGCAGCAGGTAGACCTGGACGAGGAAGGCGCCGCCGAGCGCCGTCCACAGGGCGGGGGCGGGCAGCGACACCACGGCGCCGGCGGCCACGCCGCACGCCATCATCATGTAGGTGAGCTGGTTGGGGCTGAAGCCGAGGCGCAGCGCGATCCACGCGAAGTACGGGGACAGGTCGCGCATGTAGAGGCGGCCGGCCCAGTGCTCCTCGTTGCGGCGGTCCTTCAGGCCGGGCGGCTGCCCGTACCGGCGGATGTCGGCGACGCGGGCGCCCTTGCGGTGCGGCCGGTGGTCGTCGGCGGGCGGCTCGGGGGATTCCGGGGGACGGTTCCGCCCGGGCAGCTCAGCCTCCATGGGCCTGGACATACTCTTCCACCGCCTTGCGGGTCTCGCCCTCGTCGAGGCTGAGGTGTTCCAAGATCGTATAGCGGCCGGGCCGGGTCCGCGGGGCGTAGTGCACGGCCTCCGCGAACTGCTCGGCGGTCAGCCCGACGTCGCCGGGGACCCGCGGCAGCCCGTGCCGGGCCAGGCAGGCGAGGATCTCGCCGAGCCGCTCCTCCCCCGCGCCGAGCCGGGTGGCGCGCAGGTGGTAGCAGAACGCGGCGCCGATCCCGGCCAGCTCGCCGTGGTTGGCGGTGTCGGGGAACAGATGGTCGATGGCGTGCAGGATCTCGTGGTCGCCGCCGCTCGCCGGGCGGGAGTCGCCCGCGAACGCCATCGCCATCCCGGACAGGACGAGCCCCTCGGCGAGGACGGTGAGGAACCGGTCCGAGCCGACCGTGCCGGGCTGGTGCAGCAGCGCCTCGGCGGCGGTGCGGGCCACGGTGAGCGCCATCCGGTCGACCCGCTCGCCGCACTCGTCGGCCGCGAGCAGCCAGTCGTCCACGGCGGAGAAGTTGCTGACCACGTCGCCGATCCCGGCGCGGACGAGACGGTCGGGCGCCGCGTGCACGTAGTCGAGGTCGACGATCATCGCCAGCGGCATCACGACGCCGAAGGAGCCCTTGCCCTTGTCATGGAAGAGGGAGGCGACCGGCGAGCAGATCCCGTCGTGGGACAGGTTCGTGGCGACCGACACCATCGGGATGCCCGACAGCGTCGCCGCGTACTTGGTGGCGTCGATCGTCCGGCCGCCGCCGATGCCGATGACGGCCTCGTAGGACCCGGCGCGCAACTTGGAGCCGAGGTCGACGGCCGCGTCGACGGTGCCGCCCGCGACATGGAACACCTCGCAGGCGGCCAGCGACGGTCTGACCTGCTCGGCGATCTGGTCGCCCTGGCCGGGGCCGACCGCGATCGCGACGCGTCCCTCGGTGGCGATCCGCCGGTCGGCGAGCAGCTCGCCGAGGGAGGCGACGGCGCCGCGCCGGACGTCGATGGACAGCGGCGCGTTCAGCATCCGCGTGAGCAGGGGCATGGGCCTCCTCGCGTCGTGCCGGGCGTGCGGTCAGTAGCCCTTGGCGATCCGGCGGGCCTTCTCCAGGTCGTCGTGGTTGTCGACCTCGACCCAGGCGGTGTCGCCGATCGGCGCGACGCCGATGCGGCCGCCCCGGTTCACGAGCTCCTGGTAGCCGTCCTCGTAGTAGAGGTCCGGGTCGCGCTCCCAGGTGGCCTTGAGGGCGTCGGCGAGCGGCTCGGCGGCGGCGGGCTCGATCAGGGTGGCGCCGATGTACTCGCCGTTCGCGGTGGCCGGCTCCATCAGCTTGGTGATGGTCTTCAGGTGGCCCTCGCCGTCGAGGATGACCTTCATCTCCTCGTCGGCGAGTGTTTTCACGTCGTCCACCGCGAGGAGGATGTCCGGTCCGCGGCCCGCCAGTAGCGTCTTCTCGACGCTCACCGGGTGGACCGTGTCGCCGTTGACCATGAGGACGCCCTTGGAGAAGTGCTCGCGAGCCAGCCACATGGAGTAGGCGTTGTTCCACTCCTCGGCCTTGTCGTTGTGAACCAGCGTGAGGGACACGCCGTACTTCTCCTCGAGGGCGGCCTTGCGCTCCTCCACCGCGCCCGCGCAGTAGCCGACGACGATGACGACGTCCGTCAGCCCGACCTCGGCGAGGTTGCCGAGGGCGATGTCGAGGATGGTGGTCTCGCCGTCGACGGGGACCAGGGCCTTGGGGAGGGTGTCGGTATACGGCCGCAGCCTCCGGCCCGCGCCCGCCGCCAGCACCATACCGATCATGATCTTCTCTCCCTTTCCTCGTGGGGGCCGCCCCCACGTCCCCGGACAGGACGCCAAGGTAGGCGGCCGGCGCCGCGTACGCGAACGGAGGCGGCCCGGCCGGACCCGCGCGGACGGCGTCCGGCCGTCGTGGCCGGGCCGGACCCGGTGGCCTTGGCGGGTGCCGTGGGCGGTGTCGCGGTGGTGGAGCGCGGGGACCGTGATCGGCGCGTAGACGAGCGGCGCCGATACTGCCCGCGCGTCCCCCAACACGGCGAGGTAACCATACTCGATTGCGCGCATGAAGGGCGGGACGAGCGGAACCCGGCGGACTCCGGCGGCCTTGCGGTCCGGGCGGGTGAGCGCGGGGCGGTCCTGTTACGTTGAGCGTGACCAGTCGTGGGAACCGGGGAGAGATGGCGACGCGGACGGTTGCGGTGGTGCTCGCCGGCGGGGTCGGCGAGCGGATGGGCGCCGGGCGCCCCAAGCAGCTCATGGACATCGGCGGGCGGCCGATCCTGGCGCGCGCGATCGCCGCGTTCGACGCGCACCCGGGGATCGGCGAGGTCGTGGTCGTGATGGCCACCGGCCATCTGCGCGAGGCCGCCGCCATCGCCGCGCCGTTCCGCAAGACGGCGGCGGTGATCGAGGGCGGCGCGACCCGGACCGCGTCCACGGCCGCGGCGCTGCGCGTGCTGGACGGCCGCCCCGACGACACCCGCGTCCTGTTCCACGACGCCGCCCGCCCGTTCGTCGACCGCGCGGTGATCGACCGCGTGCTGGACGCGCTGGACGCGGACGAGGCCGTCGCGGTGGGCGTGCCCTCGTCCGACACGATCGTGGTGGTGGACGAGGACGGCCTGGTCGTGTCGATGCCGCCGCGCGAGACGATGAGCCGGTTCCAGACGCCGCAGGGGTTCCGGCTCGGCACGATCCGCAAGGCCTACGAGCTGGCCCTCGCCGACCCGGCGCTGCGCGCCACGGACGACTGCGGGATCGTGCACCGCTACCTGCCGGACGTCCCGATCCGGGTCGTCGCGGGCAGCGAGCGGAACCTCAAGGTCACCCAGCCCCTCGACGCCGTCGTCGCCGAACATCTCGCCACCGAGGACTCCCCTTGATCTTCGAGCACGCTCCCACGGTCATCGGCCACCGCGGCTACGGGTCGGGCGACCCGACGCCGCCCGGGTCCCCGACTCCGGTCGCGGAGAACACGCTGCCCTCGCTGCTCGCCGCCGCGGAGGCGCTCCGCGGCGCCCCGGGCGGGCCCTGGGTGGAGATCGACGTGACCCGGACCGCCGACGACCACCTCGTGCTGCGGCACGACCCGACGACGTCGGAGGGCGACCACCTGGTCGACCTGCCCGCCACCGCGAGCGGGCTGCCGCTGCTCACCGAGATCTTCGCGGAGCTGCCCGCGGACGTGCCGGTGGACGTGGACGTGAAGACCGTCCTGGAGGACGCCCTGGACGAGCCGTCCCGCCGCACCGGGGCGCTGCTGCTGCCGGTGCTGCGGCGGGAGGCGCGGCGGCGCCGGCTGCTCGTCACCTCGTTCGACCCGTCGCTGCTGATGTTCCTGAAGGACGAGCTCCCCGGCGTCCCGCTGGGGCTGCTGACGTGGCTGCGGTTCCCGCTGTGGCACGCGGTCCCGGCGGCGGCGGGCCTCGGCCTGGACGCCGTCGCCGTGCACACCGGGTCGTGCGGCATCGAGCATCCCGACACGCGGCTGCGCCCGCTGGAGCACTGCGTGGACGTCGCACGCAAGGCGGGCCTGGAGACGATCGCCTGGTGCCCGAGCGCCGAGGCGGCGCCGACCTACGCCGCCGCCGGGTTCGACGCGATGGTGGTCAACGACGTCCCGGGCGTCCTGGCGGCCGTCTGAGCGCCGCTCCGCCCGCGCCCTACGACGGGTGGTTCCCGCCGTACATCCGCGTCCAGTCGCCGGGCTCCTCGTCGTCAGGGCCGGAGCCGGGCGGCGACGACGGCTTGGGCTTGTCGCCGGACGCCGGGGCGGGCGGGGACGACGGCGGGGACGAGGACGGCGCCGGAGGGCCGGCGGACGCGGGCTGGGCGGGCGGCTGCCCGTACTGGGGCGCACCCTGCCAGGGCGGGCTCTGGCCCGGCGCGGCAGGCGGCTGAGGAGCTCCCATGGGCGCCGGGGAGCCGGGCATGGGCGGCGGGCCCATCGGCGCCGGCGGCGGCCCCGCGAAGCGCGGAGCGGCGCCCGTACGGGCCTTCCAGCGCGACGGCGCGAGCGAGGCGGCCAGGAGCGCGACGCCCAGCAGCAGGAAGATGCCGTAGGGGGCGATGAACGTGTAACCGAGGTACATCTCGCGGGGGAGCGGGTCGCGCCCGGAGTGCTCGATCGCCCAGCGCGGGGCCACGACCCAGAGGACGCCGACGCCCGTGTAGACGAACCCCGGGATGAGCGAGGCGAGCGGTGAGATCCTGGATCCCACCGCCACGCCCACCAGGACGGCCGCGACCAGCACGACCGCGGCGGCGATCCAGCGGTCGCCGCCGCCCCGGGTGTAGAAGTACCGGAAGTACTCGCTGAACTTCGTCGTGCTGTACATCAGGCACACCGCGATGACCGGTGTCACCACGAGACCGATCACCACGCCGAGGCCGTGGCGTGCTCCGCTGGACATGGCCACCTCCGAACAGCGGCAGGCAAGATCCCGCCAAACCTAACGGCTCCGACGTCCGGAAGACCACGGAGGTTCGCAGGTGGATCTAGCTTTTGTCCGCTATTGGAGGGTTTCGCCCGGTTTTACCGGGGTCGGCTGGCCGAGCCGCGGCGGGCTGGTCAGGAACCCGACGCCCCACGTCACGTGCATGGTCGCGAACACCAGCGGCAGCCGGACCCAGGCGCCGAGCGGCAGGCCGCGCCCCTCCACGGCGGCACCGACGATCATCGCGGCCGCGTACCCGCCGGGCAGCAGCCAGCCGGGCCAGAACCCGAACGCCCCGGCGACCGCGCCCGCCGCCATCGCGACCACGGCGATGGGCGGCGCGAGGTAGCGCAGGTTGAGGGTGCCCTGGTGCTCGCGCCCGACGACGCGCCGCCAGCGCCCGGTGTGGAAGTACTGCTTGGCGAGGGCCCGCAGGTTGGGCCGCGGCCGGTAGGTGACGCGCATCCGGGGCGTGAAGAAGATCCGGCCGCCGGTCTCCCGGATGCGGTGGTTCATCTCCCAGTCCTGCGCGCGGACGAACGTCTCGTCGTACCCGCCGACGCGGTCCAGCGCGCTGCGGCGGAACGTCCCGAGGTAGACCGTCTCGACCTCTCCCGCCTCGCCGCCGGTGTGGAAGCGGGCGTTGCCGACGCCGAGCTTGGACGTCATCGCGCGCGCCACGGCCTTCTCGAACGGGGTGACGCCCTCGGCCGCCATGATCCCGCCCACGTTGTCGGCGCCGGTCTCCTCCATCGTCTCGACGGCGGCGCGGACGTAGTCCGCCGGCAGCAGCGAGTGCCCGTCCACCCGGACGATGATCGAGTACTGCGACGCCTTGATCGCGATGTTGAGGCCCTGCGGGGTGCGCCCGGTCGGGTTCTCGACGACCAGGACGCGCGGGTCCTCGGCGGCGAGCTTGCGGGCGATCTCCTCGGTGCGGTCGCGGGACGGCCCGACCGCCAGGACGAGCTCCAGCTCGCCCGGGTAGTCCTGGCTCAGGATGCCGCGCACGGCGTCGGTGAGGTGGCGTTGCTCGTTGAGGACCGGCATCACGACCGAGACGGCGGGCCAGGTGCGCTCACCGGGCGCGGAGTGGGGCTTCACGGCGTACCGGGTTTCCTGGTTCATGGCGCGCTGGGCATGGGGAGACGGATTCATGTGGGCTCGCGGGTGCACCCGTCCGGAGGACCGAAGCAGGACACCTCTTCCTCTCTGCTCGCTCGTCTGACGCAGCCCACGCCACCCAGGTTTGCGTGCGGGCCGCCGGGGTGTGGTCAAGACGGCGCCACGTTACTGCAAGGACACGAGGCTCAGGTAGCGAACGGACGGGTGTCCCCCACTTTAGAGTGGTGTGGACTCGCGTCAGAACGAGATCTCCGGGAGGCGGCGGCCGCATGGCAGACGGGCACGACTCTGGTCGTGGCGACACCGACCCGCTGGAACGCTACTTCCGGCCGCGTCCCGGTTCCCATGCGGCCGACGACGGCGACGGCGACATCGAGGGCGTGACCATCGACGGGATGCCCGCGCCGCGGGTCCGGGTGGAGAGCCCGCGCGGGCCGCGCCGCCCCGGCCGGCAGCTGAGCCCGCGCGCCGCGATGAGCGCGCGGCGGCAGAAGCGCTTCCTCACCCTCACCGGGACGGCGTCGGCGTTCGTCCTGCTGACCTCGGGCGGCGCGTGGGCGTTCCAGAACTACGTCACCGGCATGATCGACAAGGTGTCCGTCGGCGGGCTCGGCAAGGGCGAGGACGCCCCCAAGGGCGCGATGACGATCCTCGTCGCGGGCGTCGACCGGCGCGAGGGGCTGACGAAGGAGCAGCAGAAGGCCGCCAAGCTCGGGCATTTCGAGGGCGAGCGCTCCGACACCATGATGCTGGTGCACGTGTCCCGCGACCACGACAGCATGTCGCTGGTCAGCCTGCCGCGCGACTCCTACGTGACGATCCCGGCGCACCGGTCGAACGGGTCAGAGGGCGCGAAGGGGACGCGGGTGCCGGCCCGTCCGGGCAAGCTCACCTGGGCCTACCAGTTCGGCGGGCCCGACCTCACCGTCAGCACGATCAAGCAGGCGACGGGCGTGTCCATCGACCACTACGTCGAGGTGAACTTCTACGGGTTCGTCCGCATGGTGGACGCGCTCGGCGGCGTGGACGTCTGCACCGAGCAGGCCGTCGACGACAAGAAGAGCGGGCTGCGGCTCCCGGCCGGCACGTCGCACGTGGACGGGCTGAAGGCGCTCGCGTTCGCCCGCGCCCGCTACTCGCTGACCGGCGGCAGCGACCTCGGGCGCATCGACCGGCAGCAGCAGTTCATGGCGTCGCTGATGAAGCAGGCGCTGTCGACGAAGACCCTCAGCGACCCGGTCAAGTCGACGCGCTTCCTGAACGCCTCGCTGAAGTCGCTGCGCGTCGACGAGGAGCTGGCCGACGACCTGCCGAAGCTCGCCGACCAGATGAAGAACCTGTCGACCGACGACCTCACGTTCGCGAAGCTGCCGCTGGCCGACCCCGACTACAACGCCGTCCTGTGGAACTCGCCGACGCCGCAGTCGACCGTCCAGTGGGACCAGCACAAGGCGCGCGACCTGTTCACCAAGCTCCGGCGCGACCAGCCGCTCACCGAGCACACCGCCAAGCCGAGCGCCTCGCCGACGAAGAAGCCGGAGGACGAGCTGACGGTGCCGCCGGACGACATCTCCCTCCGCGTGCTGAACGCGATCGGCACCCCGGGGCTCGCGACCAGGGCGGGCGGCCAGCTGCGCGGGCTCGGGTTCGAGGTGACGGTGGTGCCGGGCGTCGCGCGGCGCGGTCTCCAGACGACCCAGATCCAGTACGGGCCCGGCCGGGAGGACTCGGCGAAGACGGTGGCCGCCGCGATCCCGGACGCCAAACTGAAGAAGATCTCCTCGCTCGGGTCGCGGGTGCAGGTGATGGTCGGGGCGAACTGGGACGGCGTGAAGAAGGTCAAGGTGAAGCCGTCCCCGGGGGCGTCGCCGTCCACGAGCCCCGCGATCGAGACCGGCACGGCCACCCAGAAGCTCTGCGGCTGACGCGCGTCCCGCCGCCCCCATCTTCTAGAGTGGGATTCTAGTCTTGTGGGGAGGAGCCGCATGACCGAGGACGCGCCCGCCGAGGCGTTCTACGAACCGCTCGGCGACGGGCGGTTCGCCGCCACCGCCGCGACGGCCGGGCCCTGGTCGCCGGGGTTCCAGCACGGCGGCCCGGCGTCGGCCCTGATCGGGCGGGCCTTCGAACGGCACGACCCCGTCCCGGGCACCCGGGTCGCGCGGGTGACGGTCGAGATCCTCGCGCCCGTCCCGGTGGCGGAGCTGGAGGTCGCCGTCCGGACCGTCCGGCCCGGCCGGCGGGTCAGCCTCCTCGAGGGGAGGATCACCCACGAGGACAGGCCGGTCGTGCACGCCACCGCGTGGCGGATCATGGCGGCCCCGTCCCGCCTCGAACCCGTCGTGCACGCCCCCGCCCCGCCGGACCTGCCCGGACCTCAGCGCCCGTTCGGCGGCTGGCCGGGGGCGCACGTGGACGGCTACCTGTCCGCGATGGAGTGGCGCGTCGTCGAGGGCGCCTTCGGCGAGCCCGGCCCGGGGACGACCTGGGCGCGCTCCCGGGTCCCGCTGGTGCCCGGCGAGCCCGACACGCCGCTGGTGCGCGCGCTGACGCTGGCCGACAGCGCGTCCGGCATCGGCAGCCAGCTCGACCTGGCCAAATGGCTGATCATCAACACGGACCTGACGGTCGCGCTGCACCGCGACCCCGTCGGCGAGTGGCTGTGCATGCACGCCTCCCTCGACGCCGGCCCGGGCGGCAGCGCCCTGTGCCACGGGACGCTGGCGGACCGTTCCGGCGAGGTCGGCCGCGTGATGCAGACGCTTCTCGTGGACGAGCCCCCGGCCCGTTCCTGATCAAGCACTCTGGGTAACATTCTGGTGACAGACAGTAGTCGCATGTCAGGAGTCACCAGCATGTCCACAAGGATTCCCAGCCTGCTCACCACGACCGCCGCCGCGCTGGCGCTCGCCGCCGGCATGGCCGGCTCGGCGCTCGCGGCGCCGCCACCGGGCGACCCGGCCTCCTCCACCAAGGCGCCGGAGGTCGCGCCGCCCGTCTCGTCCAAGTCGTCCACGCTGGCCGAGTCGTCCAGCGCCAAGGACGGCACCCGCCTGGCGGCCTGCATGGACGCCACCTGCGAGGTCGAGGTCCGCGACGGCCAGAAGATCCCGCTCGACCCCAAGTACGGCCTGAAGCCGGTCAAGGTCGACCTCCGCGGCAACCGCGCGATCTTCACCCTGGAGGACGCCCGCAACCCGAAGACGAAGACCGTGATGGACGTGGCGGGGACCAACTCCACCGCCAGCTACAACGGCATCACGTTCCGTCCGCGCATGACGAAGAACGGCAACGCCATCGTCGACGTCTCGCACGCCTGACCCGTCACCGGGGGACGGGCACCGGCCCGTCCCCCGGGGTCGGCGGGGGCTCCTGCCGCCGGTTACTTCAGGAGCTGGCGGGCCATGACCATCCGCTGGATCTGGTTGGTCCCCTCATAAATCTGGGTGATCTTGGCGTCGCGCATCATCCGCTCCACCGGGAACTCCCGCGTATACCCATACC
>NZ_JBDPLY010000043.1:0-61856 GCF_039871695.1 Actinomadura sp. B10D3 | reverse complement strand
CCAGGTCATTGACCAGGGCCTGCACTGGTCGATCATCCGCCGCGAGCATCAGGCCCGAGCACGCCGAAGCCACTTCCGGCGACGCCTACACCTCCAAGTCCTACAGATCTAGTGATGTAGTACTAGGCCGGAGCCTACGATGGGGGCCGACTCCCCGCGCCACCCGTCCTCCTGGAGATTCGCGATGCCACAGACCGGCCCCCTGCGGCAAGGGGACCCCACGACCCTGGGCGGCTACCGGATGGTGCGGCGGCTCGGCGAGGGCGGCCAGGGCGTCGTCCTGCTCGGCGAGTCGGACGCGGGACGCCAGGTCGCGGTCAAGCTGCTGCAGGGGCGGCTGAGCCGGGACGCCGGCGGGTGGGAGCACGCCCGCAAGAACTTCGCCAAGGAGCTGGCCGCCGCCCAGCGGGTCGACCCGTTCTGCACCGCGCGGATCATCAGCGCGGACGTCGAGGGCGACGTCCCCTACATCGTCAGCGAGTACATCGAGGGGCATTCGCTGCGCGACGCGGTCGCGGACTACGGGCCGCTGGCGGGGACGGCTCTGAACCGGCTGGCGATCGGCACGGTGACGGCGCTGACCGCGATCCACGCGGCCGGGATCGTGCACCGCGACTTCAAGCCCGGCAACGTCATCCTCGGCCCGGACGGCCCGCGCGTGATCGACTTCGGGGTAGCCCGCGTTCACGATCCCGACGCCTCGATGACGGGCGGGGTGGTGGGCACGCCCGCGTACATGGCGCCCGAGCAGCTGAAGGGGCTCCGCCCCGGCCCGGCGGCCGACGTGTTCGCGTGGGCGGCGACCGTGGTCTACGCGGCTACGGGACGCCCGCCGTTCGGGCAGGACGTCATCGCGGCGGTGATGCAGCGGATCCTGCACGAGGAGCCCGACCTGAGGTTCCTGGACGGCCCGCTGCGCTCGCTGGTCGCGGTCTGCCTGAGCAAGGACCCCGAGCACCGTCCGTCCGCCCGGGAGGTGCTGATGCACCTGCTCGGGCACGGCGACCTCCCGGCGGCGACGGGCGCCGACGCGGCCACCGCGCTTCAGGAGGGCACGGCCGCCGCCGCGCCGGACGGCGTCGACGTGACGGCCGCGCCCTACACCGCGCCTCCCTCGCCGAGCACGCAGACCGCGCCCGCGAGGGGGGGACGCGGGTCCGCCGTGGTCAGCGCCATGGTGGCCGTGATCGTGACCGCCCTGGCCGGAGCGGCGGTCGCGTACTATTTCTGGCCCGACATCAAGGACTCCGGTTCGCAGCCCCAGAGAGGACAGGGGGAAGCAGGGGCCCAGTCGCCCACCCGAGGCCCCGACGTGACGAAGGGGAAGGTCGCCTCGTCCAAGACGCCCTCGGACCAGGGGGTGACCTGGTTTCAGAACCGGATGGGGCTCAAGCTCGCGCCCGGCTGGAGGGCCGTCCAGGTCGAGGGCGCCACCCACGTGATCACCGGGCGGTGCCCCGACCCGAAGGCGCAGTTCTTGGGGGATGGCGGCTGCGAGGGCTTCTGGGTCTTCGGGGAGCAGCACATCTCGCGGGGGGATGAGGGGTTTCGCCCCTACACCGGCAAGTCGTACTACTTCCCGTCCAGCGGGGCGGCGCCGTGCCCGGGCGATCCCGAGGCCCTCGCGAAGACGCCGAAGGCGCCGACGTCCAGGACCCTGGTGCCCATCGGAACGGGCCACACATCCGACTTCCGCCAGTGGGACGTCCAGTGCGCGAGGACCGACGGCAGCGCCGCGATCAGCTTCACGCAGCGGGAGTGGTTCCTGCCGACATCGAGGATCCTGATCGTCGACCGGAACGACATCCCGGACATTCCCTCAGTGCTGAACGAGGCGCGCTGGCGCTGAGCCGGGCCCGAACGGGCTCGGGCCGTGGTGGCGGACGAGGTCGGGCTTGATGTAGCGGTGCCAGACGAGGATACCCGACAACCAGTTCTCCAGCTCGGTCACGTAGCCGTCCAGGATCGCGCGGGCCTCGTCCGACAGGCCGAAGTCGTCGTAGAGGACCGGCAGCTCCCGCTCGGCGATGTGCTGGAACCGCCGCACCCGCCCGGCCATCATGTCGGCGACGATGCGGAGCCCGGTTGAGTAGTCGCAGCCGAAGAAGTTCTGGACGACTAGGACGGCGTTGTGGACCTCGCCCTCGAACTCGATCTCCTTCTGGTACGAGAACACGTCGTTGATCAGGTACGCGCAGTCGGCGGCGGACTTCTCCAGCGACCTGAACGGGCCGCTCGCGTAGATCTCCTCGGGCATCTTCCTGCCGGTGCCCCAGCCGGGCCAGGCTCATGGTGAGGCCGGAGCCGAACGTCCCGCGGAGCATGTCGAGGTAGTCGACCGGGTCGGGACGCGGTTCGTGACTTGGTGGTACGGCTGACCAAGGAGATCCGCGGTGGGGTCATCGCCGAATCCAGGGTGAGCTGCTGGGCCTCGGACATCGGCTCGGTGAAGGCGCCATCCGTCGGGTCGGCGCTGGGGAGGCGGCGGTGAGTTAGTGGTCAGTGGCGAGGTACGGCTGTTACGCCTGTTCGGGTGTGGACTATGGCCACGTCTCCCTCTATGTCTGTGCGGTGGATCTGAGTGTGAAGGCCTTGCAGGAGTCTGAGGGTGGCTTCGGACGGGTGACCGTAGTCGTTGCGGGCGCCTACCGAGATCAGGGCGACGGGAGCGTGTGCGGCAGCCAGAAAGCCCGGGGCCTGGCTGCGGGAACCGTGGTGAGGGACCTTCAGGACCTGGACGCGGGGGACGGCGGACTCCAGGGCGCGCTGGGCGTCGGCCTCGATGTCGCCTGCCAGGAGGGCGCTGAAGCCGGGTTTGCGGGCGACGAATACGACGCTCGCGTTGTTGATCGTGGTGCCGTCGTCCTTCGGGGAGAGCGCGGGGCCGGTGGTCTGCGGGGCGAGGATCGACAGGGTCAGCTCGCCGATGCGCCACTGCTGGCCGGCCTGGGCGGGGCGCACCGGGAGGCCGTCGGTGAGGCGGGCTTCGCGGCCGGACGTACGGGACGTCGTGAGGATCGAGTGGACGTTCCGGCCGTTCAGGACGCCGGATGTGCCGTTGATGTGGTCGGCGTGCGGGTGGGTCAGGACGAGCAGCGGCACGTCCTCGATGTGGAGGCGTCGCAGGCAGCCGTCGACCAGGGCGGGCTCGGGACCGGTGTCCACGACGACGGCCTGGCCCGGGCCCGCGGAGAGGGCCAGCGCGTCGCCCTGGCCGACGTCGCAGGCCACCATCTGCCAGCCCGGCGGAGGCCAGGAGGGGGCCAGGACGCGCATCGCGACGACCGCGGCGAGGACACCGGTCATGGCCGCGGCCGCGCACAGGCGAAGGCGGCGGCTGCGCAGCAGCAGGACCGCGGCGCCGCCCGCGAGCAGGAACGTCACGGCGCCGAGCCCGCCGGTGGTCCAGGGGATCGTCGCGTAGGGCAGGGCCGCGGTGGTCCTCGCCACGCGGATGATCCAGGCGACGGCGAGGCCCGCGGGCCACGCGATCACCCGGGCGAGCGGCAGGAAGGCGGGGGCGGTGACGGCGGCCAGGGCGCCGAGCAGGGTGGCGGGGGCGACGGCGGGGGCCGCCAGCAGGTTCGCGACGACCGCGAGCACGCCGATCTCGCCGGACAGCATCACCAGGACGGGCGCCACGGCCACCTGGGCCGCCGCGGCGACGGCGAGGGCGTCCGCGAGGGGGCCGGGGAGGCGGCGGGCCAGGCGGTCGCGCCATGGCGGCGCCAGGACGAGGAGGCCTGCGGTCGCGAGCACCGACAGCGCGAAGCCGTACGAGCGCGCCAGCTCCGGGTCGATGAGGACGAGGAGGAGCACGGCGGCGGCAAGTGCGGGGACGCCCTGGCGGCGGCGCCCGGTGAACAGCGCGAGCAGGCCGATCAGGCCCATCACGGTCGCGCGCAGGACGCTCGGTTCCGGACGGGCGACGACGACGAACGCGAAGACCGCGAGGACGGCGACGGGCGGGGCCCGGCGGTGTCCGAGGCCCGCCAGGCGGCACAGCCCGAGCACCGCCCCGATGACGATCGCCAGGTTCGCGCCGGAGACCACGAGCAGGTGGGTGAGCCCGGCGGTCCGGAAGTCGTCCGCGAGATCGGGGGGCAGGCGCGAGGTGTCGCCGACGATCATGCCGGGCAGGACGCCGCGCTGGTCGGGCGGGAGCCGCGCCACGGCCGCCCGGAGCCGCGCCCGCACGTGCTCGGCGGTGCGCTGGATCGCGGACGGAGGGCCGAGGACGGTGGGCGGCCCGCGCACGATCACGACCGCCGCCAGCAGGCCGGGGCCTGTGGGCGGGACGAACCGCCCGCGAAGCCGCACCCGCTGGCTGGGCACCAGGCGGAGCCAGCGCGGGTCACCCGCGATCAGGAGGACGGGGACGCGGACCCTGGTCCTCTCCACGGCCTCCGCCCGGGCGCGGACGATGATGACGCGCCGCTCGTTGCCCGGTTTCGCCCGCGGATCGGCGGTCACGACCGCCTCGGCCGGCGCGAAGCGCCCGGCATGCGCGAGGGCGCGGACCGGGCCCTCGCTCACGGCGGTCGTCCGGAACGCCACCCCGGCGGCCGACGCCGCGGAGCATGCCAGCACGATCCCGAGGATCACCCTCCGCCCGGACCGATTCCTCTCCGTACGGCCGGGAGCGTGAAAACGCGCATCTCCCGCAGGATCGCGCCTCGGGGCGTTGGGTGGGGTCCGTCTTCGGCTGGTGGTCAGGAGGTACAGGGACGTTCCGCCGAAGGCTGCCGCTACGGCGTAGACGACGGGTGGGGGCAGCCCGATCGTGGTGGCGGCCGTCAGCCAGACCGCGAGGGCCGGGGCGAGCAGGCGCAGGTCGTGGGTCACACGCGGACCTTCGGTTTCAGGTCGGCGAAGCGGCGGGCGCCGATGCCGCTGACATCCTGGAGCTGGTCGACGGTGCGGAAGCCGCCGTGCTCGGTGCGGTAGGCGACGATGCGCTGGGCGAGGACGGGCCCCACGCCGGGGAGGTCGTCCAGCTGGTCGGCGGTGGCGGTGTTGAGGTCGAGCGGGGCGCCGGGCGCGCCCGGGCCGGGCGGGGCCGCACCGCCGGGGGCGGGCGGGGACGGTGACGGCGCCCGGATGCCGACCGGGATCTGCTCGCCGTCGACCAGCACCCGGGCGAGGTTGAGGGTGCCGGTCTTCGCGCCCTTCCGCACCCCGCCCGCGGCCTTGATCGCCTCGGCGACGCGCGAGCCGGACGGCAGCGTGATGACGCCCGGGTGCTCGACCTTGCCGAGGACGTGCACCACCACCGAGGACGAGGCCGCCGCCGGGGTGGCCGTCGGAGCGGGGCGCGGTTCGGCGAGCGTGGCGCTCGCCGGCGGGCCGGGCGCCGCCGGCCGGGGGCGGGGCCGGGCGAGCCACAGGTAGCCGGCTCCGGCCAGCGCGGCGATGACGCCGACGAGCACGAGCACGCGGATGTGCGGCCGCTCGGGCGTCGACCGCGACAGGGCAGAAGGTGGGTCGATGGGCGGCTTCCACCGCCCTGTCAGGGATTGGAGGCGGTCCTGCGCGTCGGGTCTCATGGCGCCGACGCTAAGGAGCCGCCGAGATCGGCCGCCGGGGAACCGCTGGTTGTGGACAACTCCGGGTCAACGGTTCCTCGCGACGGCCGCGGCGAGGACGAGCAGGGCCGCCAGAGGCACCGTGACGTGGGTGAGCGTGCCGGGTTCCGAAAGGTAGAGGCCGCCGAACAGGGCGATCGCGAGGACGTTCGACAGCAGCGTCCCGGTGTTGGTGAGCGCGGACACCGAGGACGCCTGGGCGGGCCCCACCGCCCCGGTGATCCGGTCGACGAGGGGGCTGAACCCCGCCGCATGGCCGGCACCGGCGGCGTACAGGAGGGGAACCGACAGGAACACCGGCCAGCCGTCTCCCGTGAGCACCGACAGGATCGACACGGCGACGGCGAAGCAGAGCAGGCCGATGGTGGGGAGGTTCGTCCGTGCCCGCAGGGGCAGACGCGTCCAGCCGAGCCCCGCCGTGGCGAATCCGACCGTGTACGGGATGAACGTCAGCCCTGCCTCAAGCGGTGAGAAGCGGAGAATGTTCTGCAGGTAGAGGGCGAGCGTGAACAGAAACCCCGTGTAGGCGCCCATCACGGCGCACGCAGCGAACAGCCCTGGACGTACAGAGCGTCTGCGCAGCACGGAGAGGTCCAGCAACGGCGACGAGGCCCTCATCTCGTGGGCGCAGAACACGCCGAGCACGACACACCCCACCGCCAAGGACGGCCACGTCCACAACGGCCACCCCTGCTCCCTCCCCAGGACGAGCGGCACGATGAACGCCGCCATCCCAAAGGAGAGCAGCCCGACACCAGTGATGTCCAAGCGCACCTTCTTTCCGGCCGCCGGGGGCATGAGCCGGGGACCGATGCCGAGGAGCAGTGCGCCGACAGGCACGTTCACGAGGAAGATGGGCCGCCAGCTACCGCCGACGGTCACGATGACGCCGCCCACTATCTGCCCCAGTGCGACCCCAAGCGCGAGCACCATCGAGTACAGGCCGAGCGCTCGCGCACGGGCGGGTCCTTCGAAGGAGAGCTGTATCAGCGACAGAACCTGTGGCAGCAGCAACGCGGCCGACGCGCCCTGCAAGACCCTCGCGGCGACAAGGACGGCGCCGTTCGGCGCCAGCCCGCAGGCCAAGGACGCCGCCGTGAAACCGAACAGCCCGAGGAAGAACATCGTGCGGTGACCGAGCTTGTCGCCCAGCCTCGCCCCCGTGACGACCAGGACGGCCAGGGCGAAGATGTATCCGCCTGTGACGAGTTGCAGCAGGGCGCCCGACGCGTGCAGCCCGGACGCGATGTCGGGCAGGGCCACCGCCACGATGGAGCCGTCCATCGAGACCATCGTCTGGCCCGTGAGCAGCACCACGAGCAGCCATCGTTTCGCCATTCCGCGAGTGTGCGCGGTGCCCCGGCGAGGGCGCTTGAAGATGTTTGCCCCTGCGTACGATGGCGGGCATGCACGAGTCGACGACCGTGGCGGAGGCGGAAGGCTTCGCCGTCCACGCGGTGCGCTGCGCCGGCCATCGGCCCGGCTGGTCGGAACCCGAGCCGTCCACCGCCCACCAGATCGTCCTGGTGCGGGCGGGAAGGTTCCGCATGCGGTCGCGGTACGGGCGGGTCGTGGCCGACCCCGCGACCGGTTACGCGCAGGCGCCCGGTGAGGAGGGCCAGTTCGCGCATCCCGCGGGCGGCGACGTGTGCACGGCCATCACGCTGCACCCGGGCATCGCCCGCAGGCCTTCCGGGACGGTCAGAGTCGGCGCGCGCGCGGACGTGGCCCACCGGCTTCTCCTGCGAGCGGGGCCGGACGTGACGTACGAGACAGCCGAGCGGCTCATGAGCCTGCTCGTCCACCTGGGTCTGGACGAGCAGGGCGGGAAGCGGCGCGCGCTGGCCGACGAAGCCCGGGAGGCCATCTCCGGTGACCATTCCCGGGCGGGGAGCCTCGTCTCGCTGGCCCGGCTTCTGGAGGTCTCTCCGTCCCACCTGAGCCGGACGTTCCGCCAGGAGACCGGCATGTCCGTCACCCGCTACCGCAACCGCATCCGGGTGGGGCGGGCCCTCGACCGCATCGAGCAGGGCGAGCAGGACCTGTCCCGCCTCGCCGCCGACCTCGGTTTCGCCGACCACGCCCATCTCACCCGGACGGTCAAGGCGGAGACCGGCCGCCCGCCGGCCGCGCTCCGCCGCCTCCTGACCGCCTGACTCACAGCTGCGGCGCCACGACGACACCGAGCATGCCGGGCCCGACGTGGGCGCCGATGACCGGTCCGACCTCGCCGACGTAGACGTCCTGGACGTGCGGGACGCGTTCGCGGAGGCGGTTGGCGAGGGTCTCCGCGCGGGCGGACGCGGCGAGGTGCTGCACGCCCAGATCGACGCTGCGGTCCCCCGCCGCGGCGACGGCGAGCTCCTCCAGCCGCGCGAGCGCCCGCGAGGACGTCCGGACCTTCTCCAGCGGGACGAGCCGGCCGTCGGCGATGTCGAGCAGCGGTTTCACCATCAGCGCGGAGCCGACCAGGGTGGCCGCGGCGCCGATCCGGCCGCCGCGCCGCAGGTGTTCGAGGGTGTCGACGTAGATGAGGGACCGGGTCAGCTCGGCGCGGCGTGCGGCGGCGGACAGGGCCTCCTGCGGCGTCCCGCCCGCCAGGGCCACGGCCGCCGCGGAGAGGGCGGCGAAACCGAGCCCCATCCCGATGGTGCCGCTGTCGAGCACGCTGACGGGGACGGGCGCGTCCCCGGCCGCGAGCCTCGCCGCCTCCACCGTCCCGGACATCGCCGAGGACAGGTGCACGGACACGACCGCGCGGGCTCCGGAGGCGGCGGCCGCCTTGTAGGCGTCGGCGAAACGCTCGGGGGCCGGACGGGACGTGGTGACGGGGTGCCATTCCTTCAGCGCCTGGGCGGCCTCGGCGGTGGTGATGTCGCCTTCGTCCCGCGTGGCGCCACCGACCGCGATCTGCAGGGGGACGATGGTCAGCCCGTGCCGTTCGGCGAGCCCCGGGGGAAGGTAGGCGGTGGAATCCGTGACGACCGCGACCGCACTGCCCATGGTGGCGACATTACCCGCCGCACGCCCGGCGCGTCGCGGACGGCGGCCGGCCTCACGGCCGGGAGGAGCGGGTCAGGGCTGGACGGGGACGCCGCCGCGCCAGACCCGCAGCGCACGGAGGCCGAACGCCCACGCGAACGCGCCCTCGTGGTCGGCGTCCCACAGGACGAGGTCGGCGAGCATGCCGGGCGCGAGCGAGCCGCGGTCGCCGACGCGCAGCGCGGCGGCTCCGCCGAGGGTGGCGGCGCGCAGGGCCTCGTTCACGCTCAGCCCGAACATCGCGACGGACAGCCCGATGACGAGGGGCATGGACGTGATGCCGCACTGGCCGGGGTTGTGGTCGGTGCCGAGGGCGACGGTGACGCCGCGGTCGAGCATCTGCCGGACGGGCGCGGGCGCGCGGCTGCTGTTGAGGGAGCTGCCGGGGCAGACGGTGGCGGTGACGCCGGCGTGCGCGAGGGCCTTGATGTCGTCGTCGCTGGCCTGGGTGAGCAGGTCGGCGGACGCGCAGCCGACCTCGGCGGCGACCTGCGCGGCGCCGATGCGCTCGTTGGCGCAGGCGTGCATGCGCGCCTTCAGGCCGGCGCGCTTGCCGGTGAGGAGCAGGGCGCGCGCCTCCTCGGCCGTGAAGTGGCCCTCGTCGCAGTAGACGTCGATGCTGTCGGCGCCCGCGACGGCGGCGTCGCCGGCCCACAGCCGGACGGCCTCGATGTAGTCGCGGCGGCGCCCGAAGAACTCGGGCGGCAGGATGTGCGCGGCGAGGAAGGTGGCGTGGATCCGGGGCATGGACGGCTCGCCCTCCAGCGACCGCAGCATCCGGATGTCGGCCAGTTCGCCGTCGCGGGTGAGGTGGTAGCCGGTCTTGGCCTCGACGGTGGTGGTGCCGGCGAGGATCCACTGGCGGAGCCGTTCGCGGACGCCGTTGCAGAGCGTCCAGGGGTCGGTGCCCCGGGTGACGGTCACGGTGGAGTTGACGCCGCCGCCGGCCGCGGTGATGGCGGAGTGGGACGAGCCGCTGGTGCGCATCGCCAGCTCGGCCCAGCGGTTGCCCGCGTAGACGGGGTGCGAGTGCGCGTCGATGAGGCCGGGGGTGACGAGGCCGCCGCCGAGGTTCTCCACGTGGTCGACGTCGACGATGTCGTCGATGATGCCGGGGACGCTCTGCGGGAGGTCGGACGCGGGGCCGGCCCAGACGACCCGGTCGTCGTGGATGAGCACGGCGGCGTTGCTGCAGACGTCGGTGCCCGTCCAGAGCCTGCCGATGTTCGTCAACAGCCGTACCGTCATAGGGTCACCGACCTGGGTGGGGCCATGCGCGCCGGAGCGCGGAACCGGGCGCCGTGTGGCGCTGGAAGGGGCCGCCTGCCCTCGTGCCGGGGTTCGGACCTGCCATGGTTGGGCCACCTGCTCTCGATCCGAAACGCCGACTGGGTGCCGGCGACTCCACCGCTGGAGGGTCGGGTGACCGGGAGGCCACCATCGGCAACGAGACCGGAGATATCGGTTTCGTCACGGTAGTGCACTGAAGGTCCGTCGGACAACCTCTGATCGCAGCGCATCAACACCCATCACCCCGCCCCTAGCTCTACGACGGTACGGATTTCAACCGGACCGTCAAGCGGATTGGGCAAGCTGTCACCGTTCGGCGACCAGGAGACGCCTTTGGACGTCCCCGAAACGATCGTCCCGGCAGTCCCGAAATCCACCGGGCCCCGCGGAAAGGGGCCCGGCGGAAAGGATATTCAGACCGTGGGTGAGACGGTCTCGTACCGGGCCAGCTCGCCGGCGAGAAATGCCGGCACCCGGGCGTGCAGGAGCGTCCCTTCGGCGACGTGCTCCTGCTTGAGCACCTCGCCCCTGTCGTGCACCTGCGCGACGACGTCGCCGCGCTCGTAGGGCACCAGGAGGCGCAGCTCGCTCTCCAGCCCCGGCAGGTTCGCCTCGATCGCGGCGCGCAGCTCCTCGATGCCGAACCCGGTGCGGGCGGACACGACGACGCTGTGCGGCTCGCGGCGCTGCAGGCGCGCGATCGCCAGCTCGTCCGCGGCGTCCGCCTTGTTGATGACGACGATCTCGGGGATCCGGTCGGCGTCGATCTCGCGCAGCACCTCGCGCACCGCGTCGATCTGCAATTCGGGGTCGGGGTCGGAGCCGTCCACGACGTGCAGGACGAGCCCGGCGTCGGTGACCTCCTCCAGCGTCGAGCGGAACGCCTCGACGAGCTGGTGCGGCAGGTGCCGGACGAACCCGACGGTGTCGGCCAGGGTGTAGGCGCGGCCGCCGGGCGTCTCGGCGCGCCGGACGGTCGGGTCGAGGGTGGCGAACAGCGCGTCCTCCACCAGCACCCCGGCGCCCGTGAGCCGGTTGAGCAGCGACGACTTGCCCGCGTTGGTGTAGCCGGCGATGGCGACGGCGGGCACCTGGTGGCGGCGCCGCTCGCCGCGCTTGGTGTCGCGCGCCTTGGACATCTCGGCGATCTGCCGGCGCAGCTTGGCCATCCGGGTGCGGATCCGCCGCCGGTCCAGCTCGATCTTGGTCTCGCCGGGACCGCGGCCGCCGATGCCGATGCCGCCCGCGGCGCGCCCGCCGACCTGCCGGGACAGGTTGCCGCCCCAGCCGCGCAGCCGCGGGAGCAGGTAGTTGAGCTGCGCCAGCTCGACCTGCGCCTTGCCCTCGCGGCTCTTGGCGTGCTGGGCGAAGATGTCGAGGATCAGCGCGGTCCGGTCGATCACCTTGACCTGGACGGTCTCCTCCAGGTGGCGCAGCTGGCTCGGGGCCAGCTCCCCGTCGCAGATGACGGTGTCGGCGCCGGTGGAGATGACGACGTCGCGCAGCTCCGCGGCCTTGCCGGAGCCGATGTAGGTGGCCGGGTCGGGACGGGACCGGCGCTGGACGAGCCCTTCGAGCACCTGCGAGCCCGCGGTCTCGGCGAGCAGTGCCAGCTCGCGCAGGGAGTTCTCGGCCGCCTCGGCCGTGCCCTCGGTCCAGACGCCCACGAGGACGACCCGCTCCAGCCGCAGGGCGCGGTACTCGACCTCGGTGACGTCGGTCAGCTCGGTGGACAGGCCCGCGACGCGGCGCAGTGCCCGGCGGTCTTCCAGATCGAGTTCGCCCGGCAGGGGCTCGTACTCGATGCCTTCCGGAACGTGGGTCTGGTCTGCAGAGAAAGGTTGAGTCATATGTCCTCGGTATAACGCCGCATCGCGGCCGTGTCTTCCCGGCGATCGTCTCACGCATCGTCCCCGGTGGTCACGCGGTTATAACCGGCGTTCCGCCGGGATTGACCCCGCCCGGCGCGGGGAGGGGCAGCCGGGGACCCCCTTTGACCGGGCCTCGCACCGCCGAGTACCGTTCTCCACGTAACAGAAGTCGAATTTCGCTATACGAAAGGGCGAGCTGATGGCTGGACTGGAAGGCATCGAGGTCACCGGACCCCTCGGCGAGCGCTACGAGGAGATCCTGACCCCCGAGGCGCTCGGCCTGCTCGCCGCCCTGCAGCGCGAGTTCGGCGCCCGGCGCAAGGAACTGCTGGAGGCCCGCGCGGAACGGCAGCGCAGGCTCTCCGAAGGCGGGACGCTCGACTTCCTGCCGGAGACCGCCGGCGTCCGCGAGGACGGCTCCTGGCGCGTCGCCGAACCGGCGCCCGGCCTGGTGGACCGCCGCGTCGAGATCACCGGTCCGACCGACCGGAAGATGACGATCAACGCACTGAACTCGGGCGCCAAGGTGTGGCTCGCCGACTTCGAGGACGCCAACACGCCCCTGTGGAACAACATGATCGAGGGCCAGCTCAACCTCCGGGACGCCCTCGACCGCACCATCGACTTCACCGACGCCAAGAGCGGCAAGACCTACGCCCTCAAGGACGACGAGGAACTCGCGACGATCGTCGTCCGGCCGCGCGGCTGGCACCTGGAGGAGAAGCACCTCCTCGTCGACGGCGAGCCCATGTCCGGGTCGCTGTTCGACTTCGGCCTGTACCTCTTCCATTCGGCGCGCCGCCAGCTGGCCAAGGGCAAGGGCCCCTACTACTACCTGCCGAAGATGGAGAGCCATCTTGAGGCGCGGCTGTGGAACGACGCGTTCGACTTCGCCCAGGACGCCCTGGAGATCCCGCGCGGCACCGTCCGCGCGACCGTCCTGATCGAGACGATCCCGGCCGCGTTCGAGATGGAGGAGATCCTCTACGAGCTGCGCGACCACTCCGCGGGCCTCAACGCCGGACGCTGGGACTACCTCTTCTCCGTGATCAAGAAGTTCCGCGACCGGGGCACCGAGTTCATCCTCCCCGAGCGCAACGCGATCACGATGACCGCGCCCTTCATGCGGGCCTACACCGAGCTGCTCGTCCGGACCTGCCACAAGCGCGGCGCGCACGCGATCGGCGGCATGGCGGCCTTCATCCCCTCCCGCCGGGACGAGGAGGTCAACAAGGTCGCGCTGGAGAAGGTCCGCGCCGACAAGACCCGCGAGTCCGGTGACGGGTTCGACGGCTCCTGGGTCGCCCACCCCGACCTCGTCCCCGTCTGCCGCGAGGTGTTCGACGGCGTCCTCGGCGACCGGCCGAACCAGCTGGACCGGCTCCGCGAGGACGTGCACGTCACCGCCGCCGACCTGCTCAACGTCAAGGACACCCCCGGCGAGATCACCGAGGCCGGCCTGCGCAACAACATCGACGTGGCGCTGCGCTACCTCGCCACCTGGCTCGACGGCGCCGGCGCGGTCGCCATCCACAACCTGATGGAGGACGCCGCCACCGCCGAGATCGCCCGCTCCCAGGTGTGGCAGTGGATCTACAACGGCGTCTCCACCGCCGAGGGCCAGAAGATCACCAAGGAGTGGGTGGAGCGGCTGCTCGACGAGGAACTGGGCAAGATCCGCGACGAGCTGGGGCGGGCCTACAACGAGCCCCGCTACAACCAGGCGGTCACCCTCTTCAAGGAGGTCACCCTGGCCGACGAGTACTCCGAGTTCCTCACCATCCCGGCGTACAAGCAGTTCCCATAACTCCCAGGGGGCGCCCCCTGGAACCCCCGTCACGAGCCGGTCGCTCCGCGCCTGCCCGTGACCCCGGCTGGGCTTCGAACCCCAAGAGGCTTTCGGGGTTCGCGGCTACGGAGCGGGGGCGGGATCTTGCGGGAGGTTGTGGGGCGGAGGATTGTGGAGGTGATGGATTCCTTGCGCACGCTCGGGCCCAGGCTCGCGGAGATCGTCGGGGCGGACCGGGTGATCACTGATCCGGTGCGGCTGCGCACGTACGAGTGCGACGGCCTCACCAACCACCGGTCGACGCCCGGCGTCGTCGTGCTGCCCGACACGGCCGAGCAGATCGCCGCGATCGTCCGGGAGTGCGCGGCGGCCGGGATCCCCTACGTGGCGCGCGGGTCCGGGACGGGCCTGTCCGGCGGCGCGCTGCCCCGGGCGGACGGCGTGCTGATCGTCACCTCCCGGATGCGCCGAGTCCTGGAGATCGACATCCCGGGCCAGCGGGCGGTGGTGGAGCCGGGCGTGATCAATCTGGACGTCACGCGGGCGGTCCGGCCGTACGGGTACTACTTCGCGCCCGACCCGTCCAGCCAGCAGATCTGCTCGGTCGGCGGGAACGTCGCGGAGAACTCCGGCGGCGCGCACTGCCTGAAGTACGGGTTCACCGCGCACCACGTGCTCGCCTGCGAGGTCGTCACGCCGGACGGCGAGCTGGTCGAGCTGTCGGCGGACGGGCCCGGCTACGACCTGCTCGGCGTGTTCGTCGGCGCGGAGGGCACCCTCGGCATCACCACCAAGATCACGGTGCGGCTGACGCGGGTGCCGGAGACGGTGCAGACGCTGCTGGCGGCGTTCGACTCGATCGAGGCGGGCGGCACCGCGGTGTCGGCGATCATCGGGGCGGGCGTCGTCCCGGCGGCGATCGAGATGATGGACGCGCTGGCGATCGAGGCCGCGGAGGCGGCGGTGCGCTGCGAGTACCCGCCGGGCGCCGGCTCGGTGCTGATCGTGGAGCTGGACGGCCCGGACGCCGAGGTGGCCGCCCAGTTCGCCGAGGTGGAGCGGCTGTGCCGGGACGCGGGCGCGTTCGAGATCCGCATCGCCGCCGACGACGCGGAGCGGGCGCTGATCTGGAAGGGCCGCAAGTCCGCGTTCGCGGCGGTCGGCCGCATCAGCCCGGCGTACCTCGTCCAGGACGGCGTCATCCCCCGCACGGTGCTCCCGGACGTCCTCGCCGGCATCGACGCCCTGTCCGCCCGGTCCGGGGTGCGGGTCGCGAACGTCTTCCACGCCGGGGACGGCAACCTGCATCCGCTGGTGCTGTTCGACGACTCCGAGCCCGGTGCGGAGGAACGCGCGGAGGAGGTGTCGGGCGCGATCCTCGATCTGTGCATCGAGCACGGCGGCTCCATCACGGGCGAGCACGGCGTCGGCGTCGACAAGTCCCGCTACATGCCGCGCATGTTCACCGACACCGACCTCGACACCATGCAGATGGTCCGCTGCGGCTTCGATCCCGCGGGACTGTGCAACCCGGGGAAGGTCTTCCCCACGCCGCGCCTCTGCGGCGAGGTCCCCGGCAAGCGCAAGGGCCCCCACCCGTTCGAGGGAAAGGCGGACATCTTCTGATGCGGCCCCTGGACGCGCTGGCGAAGGTCTGCGGGGACGTGCGGCCCGGTGAGCCCGCGGAAGGCGTGCTCGGCGTGGAGCCGGCGCTCGTCGCGGCGCCGAAGAACCTGACCGAGGCCGCCGACGTGATGCGGACCGCCGCCGAGCACGACCTCGCCGTCGTGCCGCGCGGGGCGGAGACCCGCCTCGACTGGGGGACGCCTCCCGGACGGTGCGATCTGCTGGTCGACACCCACCGGCTGGACAGGCTGGTCGAGCACACCGCCGGAGACCTGGTCGCCAAGGCCGAGGCCGGGCTGCCGATGGACCGGCTCGGCGAGAAACTGGCGGAGCGCGGGCAGCGGCTCGCGCTCGACGTCCCCCTGCCGGGGTCCACGGTCGGCGGCACGATCGCCACGGGCGCGGCCGGTCCCCTGCGGTTCCTGTACGGGACGCCGAGGAACCTCGTCATCGGCCTCACCGTCGTCCGGGCGGACGGGCAGATCGCGCGGTCGGGCGGGAAGGTCGTCAAGAACGTCGCCGGGTACGACCTGGGGCGGCTCTTCACCGGCTCCTTCGGGACGCTGGGCCTGATCGTGGAGGC
This sequence comes from Actinomadura sp. B10D3, assembly GCF_039871695.1. Lineage (NCBI taxonomy): Bacteria > Bacillati > Actinomycetota > Actinomycetes > Streptosporangiales > Thermomonosporaceae > Actinomadura > Actinomadura sp. B10D3. Next base: position 46,070 of record NZ_JBDPLY010000043.1, on the reverse strand, counting down.
CACGTTCCGGCTGCATCCGGTCCCCGCCGCGTCCGCGTACGTGACGTGCGCCGTGGACGGACCCGACGGCGCGCACGAGGCGGTCCAGAGCGTCCTGCACGCCCCTGTGGCGCCCAGCGCGGTCGAGTACATCGGCCCGGGCACGGTCGCGGTCCTCCTGGAGGGGGTACCGGACGGTGTCGCCGAGCGCTCAAGGCAGGCCGTGGAACTGCTCGGCGAGAAGGCCGAGATCGTGGACACGGCGCCGGACCGCTGGGGCCTCTATCCGGACGGCACCACCCTCATCGACATCGCCGCCCCGCCGCCCTCGCTCCGCGACGTCCTCACCGCCCTCGGCCCGGACGCCGCCGTCACCTGGACCGGCAGCGGCCACGGTCACGTGGGCCTGCCGTCACTGGAACCGGACGAGGTGGCCGGCGTTCTGGGCCGCCTGCGGGAGATCCTCGCCCGGCACCGCGGTCACGCCGTCGTCCGCTACGCGCCGGAGGAGGTGCGCGGCGAGATCGACCTGTGGGGGCCGATTCCGGCGCTGACGCTGATGCGGCGGGTGAAGGACCAGTTCGACCCCGGCCACCGCCTGTCCCCCGGCCGTTTCGCAGGAGGTATCTGATGAGCTCCCAGGACGACCTCCCGAACCTGCTCAACGACTGCGTGCACTGCGGTTTCTGCCTCCCGACGTGTCCGACGTACGTCCTGTGGGGCGAGGAGATGGACTCGCCACGGGGACGCATTCACCTCATGCAGCAGCATGTGGAGGGCGAGCCGCTCAGCGACGCGATGGTCGAGCACTTCGACCGCTGCCTCGGTTGCATGGCGTGCGTGACGTCCTGCCCGTCCGGGGTGCAGTACGACCGGCTCATCGAGACGACCCGCGCCGACGTCGAGCAGGAGCACCCGCGGCCGCTGAAGGAGAAGGCGCTGCGGGAGCTGGTCTTCCAGCTCTTCCCCTATAAGCGGAGGCTTCGCGCTCTGCGCGGCCCCCTCCGCGCCTACCAGAAGTCGGGCCTGGAGCGGCTCGTCCGCCGCAGCGGGGTACTGGAGCGCATCTCGCCGTCCCTCGCCGCGATGGAGCGGCTCGCGCCTCCCCTCGGCGCGGCGCCCCGGCTGCCCGAGCGGGTCGCCGCGCGCGGCGGGCGACGCGCCACCGTCGCCATGCTGACCGGCTGCGTCCAGGGCGAGTTCTTCCCCGGCGTCAACGCGGCCACGGCCCGCGTGCTGGCCATGGAGGGCTGCGACGTCCTCATCCCGAGGCACCAGGGGTGCTGCGGCGCGCTGTCCATGCACTCCGGGCGCGCGGATGAGGCCCGCGCCTTCGCCCGCAAGACGATCGAGACGTTCGAGACCGCCGACGTCATCGTGGTCAACTCCGCGGGATGCGGGTCCGCGATGAAGGAGTACCGGGAGCTGCTCGCGGACGACCCGTCCTGGGCGGGACGCGCCGACGCGCTCTCGGCCAAGACCCGTGACCTCGCCGAATACCTGGTGGAACTCGGGCCCCGCGCGCCCCGCAGGCCACTTCCGGTCACCGTCGCCTACCACGACGCCTGCCACCTCGCCCATGCCCAGGGGGTGCGGAGCCAGCCGCGCGAACTGCTCGCCGGGATCCCCGAGCTGACCGTCCGGGAGATCGCCGAGCCGGACATCTGCTGCGGCTCCGCGGGGACCTATAACCTGTTCCAGCCGGAGGCCGCCGGGGAACTCGGCGACCGCAAGGCGGTGAACGTGGACGCCACCGGAGCCGAACTACTGGTCGCCGCCAACCCCGGCTGCTCGATGCAGATCGCCACCGCGCTGCACCGGCGCGGCGCCGGCATCGCCGTCGCGCACACCGCGCAGGTGCTGGACGCCTCCCTGCGGGGACTCGGCCGCGACCCCCTCGTCGCGCGCCGTTCGTAGCCCGCTGACCTGGACCGCCGTCGTTCCGGGCGTCCGGTATCGTGTCCTGCCGCCGGAGACAGGACGCGCTGACTGAGCCTGGAGAGGGCCCGAGGGAGCACGCACGACCATGTCGAACAGCCACCAGCCGTACCGTTCGCACCGCCGGAGGAAGAAGAGCCATTCGGGAAGGCTCGGCCTGGCCGGGGCACTGACCGGGGCCATCGGGATCGCCGCGGTGGCCGGGGCCATCGTGTACCTGCGGCCCGGCACGGGCGAGCGGGAGTCCACCGAGCCGGCGCTCGCGAGCCAGGGCGGCGCGAGCCGGCAGGGCACGCCCGTGCCCGCGCCGAAGACCGGCCCGCCGGTCAACTTCACCACGCCGGAGGGCTACGGCTACACCCTCGCCGCCGTCAAGGCGGGGACGAACCGGCAGCCGCTCGGCGCGACCGAGGCCCCGCCGTCCGGGACGACGTACGCCTACGCCGACTACGTCCTCACCAACAACCAGCGGCGGCCGGTCCTGCTGGACTACCCCGCCGACCTGTTCATGCCGAAGGCGCAGGTGCCGGAGGACGCGCGGGAGCGGTGCATGCCGCAGGCCGGGATCGCCGACGACATGTGCACGCTGCCCAACCACAGCAAGATCACCGGTCTGGTCGACGGGTCGAAGGCACCGGTCGACGACAACGGCACGGCGATGATGCCGGCGGGCGCCTCCTACGTCGTCCGCATCGCCTCCGACCTGCCCGTCAAGGAGGGCCTCTCCGCCGACGACCTGCAGGTCTACGTGTGGAACGCCCGCTACACCAGCGACCGGAAGGGCATCCGGCTCGCCTTCCCCTGACGGTCACCGCCGCGTGAACCCGATGTCCTCGTAGGCCGGCTCCAGGAAGCCGCAGGCGCCGAGGTTGGCCAGGGCCGCCCGGACCGCGACGAGCTGGGGCCGCTGGTAGAGCGGCAGCACCGACGCCTGCCGCCAGATGAGCGCGTCGGCCTCGTTCACCCGGGCGCGGGCCCGCGCCGGGTCGGTCTCCGCGATGGCCCGGTCCATCGCCGCGTCGATCGCGGCGGTTCCGGTCCGGGAGTAGTTCTGCCGGACGCCGCGGCCGTCCGGCCGCGCGAACACCGCCTTCATCGGCGACACCGGGAACGCCGTCCCCAGCCAGGAGAACGGGACGATGTCGAAGTTCCCGGGCGTGACGTACCGGTCGAAGACGTCATCGGACGGGGCGACCTCGACGTCCACCCGGACGCCTATCCGCTCGAGGAGCGCGCGCGTCAGCTCCCCCTCGCGCTTGCTGATCGGGACTCCGGACGGCACCACGAAGCGCAGGGACAGCGTCCGTCCGGCCTTGGCGCGGTACCTGCCCTGGAGCCTCCAGCCCGCCTCGTCCAGGAGCCTGCGGGCGCGTACCGGGTCGTACCTGCCGAGCGCTCCGGAATTGTCCCGGTAGCCCTCCTGCGTGTTGACGTAGAAGTGGTTGCCCATCGTCTCGACCGGCACGCCGAGGCCGGACAGGTCGGACCGCGCGATGGCCCGCCGGTCGATGCCGAGCACGATCGCCTGCCGTACGCGCGCGTCGGACAGGACGGGCCCCGCCGCGTTGAACGTGAGGTTCCGCCAGTCGGGCCCGCCCGCCCTCCGGACGGCGGCGCCGTCGACCCCGCCGGCGCGCTGCAGCGCGCCGGCGTCGAGCCCGATGTCCATCAGGTCGATCTCGCCGTTGGCGAACGCGCCGGGCATCGCACTGGTGTCCATGGCGCGGTACACGATCCGGTCGAGTTTCGCCGGGGCGCCCCACCAATCCGGGTTCCGCACCACGGTGATGGTCTTGGCCGTCCGATCGATCGTCTGGATTCCGAACGGGCCCGCGGTGACGGGCAGCCGGTCCACCCAGCCGGTGTTGAACGCGCGCGCGGTCGAATAGGCGCCGGCCGGATAGAGAGGGCTGAAAAGGCTGCGCCACTCCGCGTACGGCTTCGTGAACGTCACCTTGATCACGTGCTCGTCCGCGCCGCGTTCAATGCGCTTGATCTTCCGGTAGCCGGTGGTGGTGGAGACCTCGTAGCGCGAGTCCCGTCCCGACAGGGCATGGGCCTGCGCGACGAAATCGGCGTATCCGATGGGCCTGCCGTCCGACCATCTGGCGTTCGGGTTGAGCCGGTAGGTGACGGTCTGCCCGTGCTTCGTACGCTCGGCCCTGGCCGACTCCAGATATTCCGGGACCGGATGCGGAACGGCCTTCGCATCGGAGCGCATCAGATAGGGCAGGACGCCGTGGATGACGCGAGCGACCGTTCCCTGCGTGCCGTTGACGTGATGGAAGTTCCACTGCGATGGGAACTCGGGCAATGGCCAGTGCAGCGTCCCGCCATCGATGACACGGTCGCGCGGAGTCGGGTTCACATCTGACGCGGGCAACGGCTCGGACGTCCCGGTCATCGAGGTAGGAGCGGCAGAGCATCCGGCACCGGTCATGAGCACACCCGCGGCCTGAATCGCGGCAAGCAGCCGTTTCACCATTCGTTCTCCTCGCATTGGCGCCTGTGGACGGACCGTCACCTCGCGTCCTCCGGGTCGAGGACGTCCCGCAGGCCGTCGCCGAGCAGGTTGACGGCGAGCACCATCAGGACGAGCAGGCCCGAGGCCGCCCCGGGCGCCCATCCGGCCGCGGAGGCGGCGTGGCCGTCGGCGAGGACCGTGCCGAGCGAGACGTCCGGCGGCCGCGCTCCGAAGCCCAGGTAGGACAGCCCGCTCTCCGCGGTGATCGCGACGCTGACGTTCAGGCTCGCGTCCACCGCGAGCAGGGACGCCATCGGCGGCAGCACGTGCCGGACGATCACCCGCGGCGCGCCCGCACCGAGGAGCCGGGCGGCGACCACGTACTCGCGCTCGCGCAGCGAGATCGTCGCGGCCCGCACCATCCGCGCGGTCACCATCCACATGAACGCCGCCAGCAGGGGCACGAGCACGGGCCATCCGCCGCCCAGCCGCGGTGCGAGCACGACGAGGACGAGGAACGGCGGGAGCACCAGCAGGAGGTCGGTGCCCCACATCAGCGCCCGGTCGAGCGCTCCGCCCGCGAATCCGGCCACGGCCCCGAAGACGGCGGCGAAGCAGGTCGCCGGCAGGGCCGCGCATAACCCGATCAGCAGTGACCTCTGCGTGCCACGCAGTGTGAGGGCGAGAACGTCCCGCCCGCTCTGCGTCGTGCCGAGCCAGTGGCGCGCCGACGGCCCTTGGTGAAAGGCGGTGAAGTCCGTCTCGTCCCATCCCCACGGCGACCAGAGCGGCCCGGTGAACGCGGCGGTGCCGAGCAGGAGGAGCAGGGCCAGCCCGGCGACGGCCCGGCGGCTGCCTCGCAACCCCGAGGCGAAAGCGCTCATGGCACCGCCCGGAATCGGACGCGCGGGTCGAGGGCGGCGGTGACGGCGTCCGAGGCCAGCCCCGCCAGGAGCACCGCGCAGACGGCGACGCACTCGATGGCGGCGACGGCGTTGACGTCCCCGCGCCTGATGGAGTCGGCCAGCCACTCCCCCACCCCGTGCCGGCCGAAGATCTTCTCGATGAACACGCCGCCGAGGAGCAGCGGGCCGGACGTGTAGGCGAGGTACGTCGCCATCGGTGCCAGCGCGACCGGGAGCCCGTGGCGCAGCAGGGTGCGCCGCCCGGTCAGGCCCTTCGCCCGCGCGGTGCGCACGAAGCCGGCGTGCACGACGTCCAGCATCAGGCCGCGCTGGTAGCGGCAGCAGAGCGCGAGCTGCGCCAGCGCGATCGTGACCGTCGGCAGCAGCAGATGGCGCGCCCGGTCCGCGACCGCTCCGAAGCCCGAGACGCCCGGCGTGTACTCGCCGACCCACACGAAGGCCTGGACGCCCATGGCGTCGTTGGCCTCGCTCGCGGCCATCTGCGACAGCACCGCCAGGACGAACACGGGCGCGGCCACCAGGAGGTAGGAGACGAGCGAGATGAGCCGGTCGGCCGTGCGTCCGCGGGTGACGGCCGCATAGGCGCCGAGGGCGACACCGAGCAGGCTTCCCAGCACGGCCCCTGGCACGACCAGCCGCAGGCTCACCCCGAGCCGGCGCCGGAGCTCGGCGGCGACGGGTTCACCGTCCCACGTCCGGCCGAAGTCACCGTGCAGGACGCCCCCGGCCCAGGTGAGGTACCGCGTGGCCAGGGGCGTCCGGTCGTTGAGGTTGAGGGCGTCGAGGCGGGCCTCGACGACGGCTTCCGGCGGACGGGGCACCCGGTCCGCGACGTTCGCGCGCGGGTCGAGCGCCGCGGCGGCGAGCAGGTAGCCGAGGCCGGTGGCCCCCACGGCCAGCACGAGGCGGTTCACCACCCGCCGCAGCAGGAACGCCGCCAACGTCTCCCCTTCCCCACCAGCTCGAAGTCACGGAATGCTATCGAGCCAACACGCAGTGGGACAGGAGAACGTCAAGGATCGCCAGGGAAAGTTAAGCGGTGACAGGTTCGCTGTTCACGGCGGGCTCTTCTCTGGTACGGCCGCGCATGCCGCCGACCGCGAGAAGCGCGAAGCCGACGGCGGCCCATGCCACCAGCACGGTGAGCGCCCCGCCGCCGCCCGCGCCGTCGAAGAACGCCGTCGACCTCAGCAGCGTGACCGACGCCCCCGGAGGCAGGAGCCGGCCGAGGTCGCCCCAGGGCTGCGGGAGCATCTCCGGCGCCGACGCGGCCGCCGACAGCGGATTGCCGAGCAGCAGCATGGTGAGCGCTCCGATCCCGATCCCCGCGCGCCCGATCGCCGTGGCGAGGCCGACGATCGTGCCGGTGACCGCGAGCACGGCCAGCGCCATGACGCCGGCGACGGCGAGGTAGGAGCCGGGCAGCAGCGACAGCCAGCCCTGCGCGACCCCGGCGACGCCGAGCCCGCCGAGCGCCGCGAACAGGACCGTGCCCGCGGCCCGCCACCCCGCGGACGGGATCCCGAACGTCAGCAGCACCGCGGCGGCCATCCCGGACATGACCAGCGGGAGGGCGAGCGCGCCGAAGCCCGCGCCGCGCGGGTCGTCGGAGTCGGCGGCGACCACGTCCTCGGCGGGCGCGGCGGGCGCGCCCCCGCCGAGCCGCGCCGCGACCGCGCCGAGCTGCTGGGCGACGGCGGGCGAGGCCGCGGAGGCGGTGAGCACCTTCGGCCCGGACGGCGCGGTGACGATCGCGCCGTAGGCCTCGCGGTCCTGGAGCGCGGCCCGCGCGGCCGCCTCGTCCGGACGGGTCCGGACGTCGAACGCGCCGGGCCGCTCCCGGTCGAGCCGGTCGGCGACCACGCCGGCCTGCGGGCCGGTCACGACGATCGGCACGTCGCGCGGCTCCGTGCGCGCGGCCGGCCAGGAGAAGGCGATGATCATGATGAGCTGCAGCACCGCGGCGGCGACGGCGACGCCGGCGGTGCGGGCGGCGAGCGAGGGCCGCATGGAGGCCCACCTCCAAAAAACGAATGTCCGTTCTCTTATGCCGCCAGGGTCGCACCGGGGCGGGCGCTTGTCAAGAACGGACGTTCGTTTTATATTCGAAGGATGCCGAGAGTGAGCGAAGAGCACCTGGAGCGCCGCCGCCGCCAGATCCTGGACGCGGCCCGCGCGTGCTTCGTCCGCAAGGGCATCCACGAGACGTCCATGCAGGACATCTTCGCCGAGGCCGGGCTGTCCGCCGGCGCGGTCTACCGGTACTTCAAGAGCAAGAACGAGATCATCGAGGCGAACGTCGCGACCGTCGTCGGCGAACTGCACGCCTTCTTCGAGGAACTCGGCCGCAGCGAGCCCCTGCTCCCGGTCGACCAGGTCATGGAGCGCCTCGCCGCCAAGGTCGTCGCCCTGTCCGGCGAGGACGGCCCGCTCCGGCTCGCCCCCCAGGCGTGGGCGCTCGCCCTGCACGATCCCGAGATCGCCGGGTACGTCGCCGAGAACGTCGCCGGCCTGCGCGCCACCTGGACGGCCTACATCCGCCGCCTGGTCGAGGCCGGGCTGCTCCCGGCCGACATCGACACCGAGGCCGCCGCCAAGACGCTGTTCTCGCTCATGCCCGGATTCCTCGTCCAGCGGCTCGTCCTCAAGGACTTCACCCCCGAGGAGCTGGGGCGCGGGGTGCGGGCGCTGAGCCGCGACAGCATGTTGACTCTGCTGGCCTGACCCGCGGTCCGCCCGGCGGCCCGTCCGCCGCCCGTTCGCCGGCCGGCCCGGCTCGGCGCGGGCGGCGGCCGAACCCGCCCCTGTCAGAACTCAGCCGCGCCGCCTGCGCCGCACCGCCCGGCCGGCCGGCGAACGCGGCGCACTCCCCCTGCCGCCCGCCCCCCATCCGGGCGACTCTGACCTGCGCCTTCCGTTCAACTCGCCGGGTTCCGCGGTTACCATCACGTGCACGCGCACGTACACCGTGACCGGGCCAGTGTCCACCGGGCCGGATCCCGGTGTCCTGAGGCGGACGCCCTTTTTACTGCAGGACAGGGAGCAGGACGTTTTAACATTCCATTACTTTCGGGCGGGGAGCGGCTTCATGGAGACGGAAGAACACGACCGCGGAGTGAGGCGCGTGGGCGTTCTCCTCGCGCTGACCGCGGTCGCGTTCGTCGCCGCCTCCCTCGCCGTCGGCGCCCGGCTGCCTCCCGGCCAGCGGATGGTGTGGTGGCACCCGGAGATCCTGGTCGCGCTCGCCTGGACCCCGGTCGGGGCGGTCCTGCTGCGGCACCGGCCCGGCCTGAAGGTCGCCTGGCTCATGGTCGGGTCCGGGGCCAGCGCGTCGGTCTACGTCCTGTCGCTCAACCTCGGCCCGTGGTTCGCACTCCACGGCTGGCCCGCGACCGGGTTCGTCCAGTGGCTCGCGACCTGGCTGTGGGCCATTGACACCTACGCCCTGACACTGATCCTTCCGCTGATCTTCCCGGACGGGCGGCTGGTGTCGCGCTGGTTCCGTCCCGTGCTCGTCCTCGCCTGCCTCGTCCCGGTGATCGTCTGCGTCCACCTGACCATCGACCCGGACGTGCGTCGCTGGCACAACGGCGTCTCGGTCTACCCGTTCGACCGGATCCCGCTGCCCATCAGCGCGGTCATCCTTCTCTCCCTGGCCGCGGGCCTGTTCTCGGTCGCCGTGCGGTTCGTGCAGTCGCCGCCGGACGTGCGGCGGCAGATCGGCTGGGTGGTCTACCCGGGCCTGGTCGCGGAGGCGATCATCTTCGCCGGCGAGAACAGCCCGATCGGCGACCCGCTGCGCAACATCACGATCGTGGCCGTCCCGATCTGCATCGCCATCGCCATCACCCGGTACCGGCTCTACGATATCGACCTCGTGGTCAGCCGCACGCTCGTCTACGCCGGGCTCGTCGTCGTCATCACCGGCGTGTACTTCGCGCTCGTCGGCACGGCCAGCCTGCTCGCGCACGGCCGGGGCACCCTCGCCGGGCTCGCCGGCGCGATCGTCGCGGGCGCGGTGTTCGAGCCCGTCCGGCGGCGGCTGCAGCGCACGGTGGACGGGTTCATCCACGGCGAGCGCGACCCGTACCGGATCGCCGACCGGCTCAACCGGCGGCTGCAGACCGCGGCCGACCCGGGCGCCGCGCTCGCCGCCGCGGCCGAGGTGGCCCGCTCGGCCCTGCACGCGACCGGCGTCGCGATCGAGGTGCTGGACCGCGACGGCCGGACCATCTCCGCGGAGGACGGCGTCCTCGGCGAGCGGCCACAGCTGATCCCGCTGGTATGGCACGGCGAGCCGGTCGGCCGGCTGCTGTTCGGCGTCACCCGCACCCCCGACGCGCGGCTGTCCGGCGTCCTCGCCCGCAACCTCGCGGAGCTGGCGAACGCGGCCCGGCTCGCCGCGGACGTCCAGCGGTCCCGCGAGCACATCCTGCGCACCCGGGAGGAGGAGCGCCGCCGGCTGCGCCGCGACCTGCACGACGGGCTCGGCCCGACCCTCGCGAGCCTCGCCATGACGGTCGACGCCGCGCGCATCACGCTGAAGACCGATCCGGAGGCGGCCGACCAGCTTCTGGAGGAGCTGCGCGCCACCATGGGACGCACCATCGGCGACATCCGCGAGCTCGTGTACGGCCTGCGTCCCCCGGCACTGGACGACCTCGGCCTGGAGGGCGCGATCCAGGCGCTCGGCGGCGTCGTCGCCACCGGCGACGGCCCGCAGGTCGACGTGCACGTCGAGGGCGACCTGAAGCGCCTTCCGGCCGCCGCCGAGGTGGCCGCGTACCGGATCGTCCAGGAGGCGCTGACGAACGTCCACCGGCACGCCAACGCGGGGTGCGCGGAGGTCCGGCTGTACCTGAACGGCGATCTGCACGTCACGGTCGGGGACGACGGCGTCGGGCTTCCCGCACAGGTGCGCTCCGGCATCGGCATGTCCTCGATGCGCGAGCGCGCGGCCGAACTCGGCGGATCCTGCACGGTGGGGCCCGGCCCCAAGGGCGGCACCCTCGTCCGCGCCAGGCTGCCGGTCAACGGCTTCCACCCCTGATCCCGGCGCCCCCGAGCCCGGAAGTCCACCCGGTGGGAGGGCCGGTGACCGCCCCCCGCCAAGAAGGTCGCCACCGGCCCTCAGGCTCCGTACGGCTCCGGGGCTCCCATCCCGGTCCATACGGGCCATTCACCAGAGGGTGTGCAAGAAAGAAGCTATGCGCTGAAAGGTCCCGGCGGTGAGGGACAGTTGTCCCGTTCGTGCCGGGACCGCCCCCGGTTCGCCACAAGCCCTGGTGGGACGGGGATTTCGCTAGATCCAGCCGGGGTACGTCTCGCCCTCGGCGACCAGCACCGCCGGGCCCTTGAGATGGCTGGTCCCGCCGTCGAAGGTGACGGTCACGCGGCCGCCGGGGACGTCCACCGTCCACGCGGCGCCCCCGGGCCCGCCGAGGCCTCCGGTCGCGGCGAGCGACGCGGCGGCGGCGACCGCCACCGTGCCGGTCCCGCACGAGCGGGTCTCGCCCGAGCCGCGCTCGTACACGCGCATCTCGACGTGCCGTTCGCCCAGCGGGCGGAAGAACTCGACGTTCACCCCGTCGGGGAACACCGCGGGATCGAAGTCCGGCGCGCGCGACAGGTCGAGCGCGGCGACCGGGCCGTCCACGCGGCACGCCAGGTGCGGGTTCCCCACGGACACCCGTTCGCCGGCGAAGCCCGTCCCCGCCAGGGACGCCTCGCCGCGTCCGAGCAGCTCCGGCGGGCCCATGTCGACGCTCACGTCGCCGGACGGCCCGAGCGTGACGCGCCGGAGCCCCGCGCGGGTCGCCACGTCCCACTCGCCCGGTGCGGCCAGCCCCGCGTCGACCAGGTAGCGGGCGAAGACGCGGATCCCGTTGCCGCACATCTCGGCGATGCCGCCGTCGGAGTTGCGGTAGTCCATGAACCACTCGGCGTCGGCCTCGACCCCGGCGGCCTTCGTCCGGACGACCCGCAGGACGCCGTCCGCGCCGATGCCCGCCCGCCGGTCGCACAGCCGCGCCACGGCGTCCGCCGTGAGGTCGAGGACACCGTCCGGATCGGGCAGGATCACGAAGTCGTTCTCCGTGCCGTGCCCCTTGACGAACCGCATCCCCCGATCATATGGGGCCCCGGGGACGGCTCAGCCGAGCAGGGCGAGCGCGCGGTCGACCAGGTCGGGCGCGTCGTGGGGCAGCCACCGGACGCGCGGGTCGCGGCGGAACCACGACTCCTGCCTGCGGGCGAACCGCCGCGTCGTCCGGACGGTGTCCTCCAGGGCCTGCTCCTGCGTCCACTCCCCCGCGAGGAAGCGGAGCACCTGGGCGTACCCGAGGGCGCGTCCGGCGGTCAGGCCGTCGCGCAGGCCGCGCTTCTCCAGCTCCCGGACCTCGTCGACCAGGCCGGCGTCCCACATCCGCCGCACGCGCAGCGCGATGCGCTCGTCCAGCACGTCGCGGGGCACGCTCAGCCCGATCTGCACGACCCCCTCGTAGCGGTACCGGTGCTCGGGCAGGGTCGCGGTGAACGGGCGGCCGGTGATCTCGATCACCTCCAGGGCCCGGACGATCCGGCGGCCGTTGCTCGGCAGGATCGCCTCCGCCGCCGACGGGTCCAGCGCTCGCAGCCGCTCGTGCATGGCCGGCGGCCCGGCCTCGGCCAGCTCGGCCTCCAGGCGCGCCCGGACGGCGGGGTCGGTCCCGGGGAACTCCATGTGGTCGAGGGCCGCCCGGACGTACAGGCCGGAGCCGCCGACCAGCACCGGGAGGCGCCCCCGGTCCCGGATGTCCGCGATCGCCTCGGCGCTCAGCCGCTGGTACTCGGCGACGCTCGCCGTCTTCGTCACGTCCCAGACGTCCAGCAGGTGGTGCGGGACCCCGCGCATCTCGGCCGCGGACAGCTTCGCGGTGCCGATGTCCATGCCGCGGTACAGCTGCATCGAGTCGGCGTTGACCGCCTCGCCGTCCAGCCGCAGGGCCAGCTCGACGGCCAGGTCCGACTTGCCGGCGGCCGTGGCGCCGACGACCGCGAGCACGCCGGGTCCGCGCCGCGCGTCCGGGGGCACGGCCCCGGGGTCATTGGATGGGGTCACGAGATGATTGTGGCAACAGAACGGGTATAGCCGGGTTGTACGGGTGCCGCGCGGACCCGCGCCGCACCGATCGAGACGAGGGATCCGGGGGGAATTCGGTATGTCCATCGTCGACAAGGTCAAGCAGATGCTGGGGCAGCACCCCGACAAGGCCAAGCAGGGCACCGAGAAGGCCGGGGACATGTTCGACCAGCGCACCGGCGGCAAGTACGCCGACAAGACCGACAAGACCCAGGAGCAGGCCGGCGGCTTTATCGACCGCGAGAGCGGCCAGGGCGGCGAGCCCGGTCAGCCGGGCCAGTCCGGCCAGCCAGGTCAGGGCGGCGGCCAGCCGTCCTAGGCGGAGGACCCACCGGCCCGTGACCAGCGGGCCACGAGATAGCCGACCCCGTACGGGGCCTCATCGGCGAGGAGTTCGCCGGTGAAGGCTTCGTCGGCGGCGGCTCCGGCAAGCACCTGCCATGCCGCCCGCCCGGCCGCCTCGACGTCCCGGGAGAGTCCCGGATCCAAGGCGGCCAGGGCGGCGGCGTCGGCATGTCCGAGCGCGCGGGCCACGCGCTCGTCATGCGGGAGCGCGCGCTCGTCGAGGTACCCGGGCGCCTTCTCCGACCGGGCGGCCGACCCGTCGCCCATCACGAGAAGAGCGACACGGCCGCCCGACTCGGCGAGGTCGCCCCCGAGGCTGAGGCATTCGCGCGGCGGGGCGTCGAACGCCACCGCCTGGTAGCGCGCCCCCGCCTCAATGCCCTGCCGTCGCAGCAGCCAATGCCCGATGGTGAGGGAGAGCGGCAGCGCCCCGGCGCCCTCCCCGGGCTCGCCGGGGCTCGTCCAGTCGAGGCCGTACGGCCGGAGCGTGGCGTACGCGTCCGGCCCGTAGGCCCGCGTCTCCGTCCCGCCCCCGACCACGAACAAGACGTCGGCTCCGGAAAGAGAGTGGACGGCCCTGTCGCAGGCTGCTCTGAGCACGTCGAGTTCCGGCGCGGCCTCCCCCGCCATCTCCGGGACGATGATGGGCGGATGCGGGCACACCGCCGCCGCTACGAGCACGCTGCCTCCTTGTAGACGGGCCGGTCGCCGCCACCGACCCGATCATGCCGGAGTCAGGGGTGGGCCGAGCAGCCCGACACGGGCGCCGGGGTCTCGGCCGGCCGCCCGATCGACGGCATGCCGAGAGACACGCCCTTCTGCCCGCCCTGCCCCTGGCGGGCCTCCCACGCGTCGCCCGCCCGCGTCCGGCGGACGTCCAGGACCGGCTTGTCCGCGACCAGGTGGTGCGGCGCGGCGTAGGTGACCTCGACGGTCACCATGTCGCCCGGACGGACCGGCTGTTCCGGTGCGCCGAAGTGGACCAGCCGGTTGTCGGGCGCGCGGCCCGACAGGCGGCGCGTCGCCTCGTCCTTGCGGCCCTCGCCCTCGGCGACCAGGACCTCCAGCGTGCGGCCGAGCTGCTTCCTGTTCTCCGCCCAGGAGATCTCCTCCTGGAGGGCGATCAGGCGCTCGTACCGCTCCTGGACGACCTCCTTGGGCAGCTGCCCGTCCATGGTCGCCGCCGGGGTGCCGGGCCTCTTGGAGTACTGGAACGTGAACGCCGACGCGAACCGGGCCTCCCGCACCACGTGCAGGGTCTCCTCGAAGTCGGCCTCGGTCTCGCCGGGGAAGCCGACGATGATGTCGGTGGTGATCGCCGCGTCCGGGATCGCCTCCCGGACCTTGCCGATGATGCCGAGGTAGCGCTCCTGCCGGTACGACCGGCGCATCGCGCGCAGCACCGCGTCCGACCCGGACTGCAGCGGCATGTGCAGGGACGGCATCACGCTCGGGGTCTCGGCCATCGCGGCGATGACGTCGTCGGTGAAGTCCTTGGGGTGCGGGGAGGTGAACCGGACCCGCTCCAGCCCCTCGACACCGCCGCACGCGCGCAGCAGCCCCGCGAAGGCCGACTGCCCGCCCTCCGTCATGGCGCGCACCTCGCCGGGCGCGTCGGCGAGCCCGCCGAAGCCCGACCCGTAGGCGTTGACGTTCTGCCCCAGGAGCGTGACCTCCAGGACGCCCTCGGCGACGAGCGCCTCGACCTCGGCGAGGATCTCGCCGGGCCGGCGGTCCTTCTCCTTGCCGCGCAGGGACGGGACGATGCAGAACGTGCACGTGTTGTTGCAGCCGACGGAGATCGACACCCACGCGGCGTAGGGCGACTCCCGGCGCGTCGGCAGCGTCGAGGGGAAGGTCACCAGGGACTCTTCGATCTCGACCTGCGCCTCGCTATGCACGCGCGCCCGCTCCAGCAGCGCGGGCAGCGAGCCGATGTTGTGGGTGCCGAACACCACGTCCACCCAGGGGGCGCGCTTGACGATGGTGTCGCGGTCCTTCTGCGCCAGGCAGCCGCCGACGGCGATCTGCATGCCCGGGTGGCCGTCCTTGACCGGCCGCAGATGGCCGAGGTTGCCGTAGAGCCGGTTGTCGGCGTTCTCCCGCACCGCGCAGGTGTTGAACACCACCACATCGGGCTCGGCGTCCTCCGCGCGGACGTACCCGGCCGACTCCAGCAATCCGGACAGCCGCTCGGAGTCGTGGACGTTCATCTGGCACCCGTAGGTACGGATCTCGTACGTACGGGGGGCCGTCTCCATAGGCGCATTCATGACGGTTACCAAGGGTACGGGCCGCGCGCGACATGACGGAACGGGTTTGCGGGCACGCCGCCGAACTCTGATGATCACTCTCCGCCACGATGGACCCCGTCCGACATGGGGATTCGTGATCGTATCGGTACCGCGCGGCAACTCAGGCGATGACGGCCATGACGTAAAGTCCGAGCGCATGACGGACAGCGAAAGCGGGCCCGACCTCACCAAGACCGGGCCGGAGGACTCCACCCCGGAGCCGGGCACCGCCGGTGACCGGCCCCTCGTCGTGGTCGAGCACGTCGACAAGCACTTCGGCGAGCTGCACGTCCTCAAGGACATCAACCTCACCGTGAACTCCGGTGAGGTCGTCGTGGTGATCGGCCCGTCCGGCGGCGGGAAGTCGACCCTGTGCCGGTCGATCAACCGGCTGGAGCCGATCGACGGCGGCAAGATCCTCGTGGACGGCAAGGAGCTGCCCAAGGAGGGCAAGGACCTGGCCAAGCTCCGCGCCGACGTGGGCATGGTGTTCCAGTCGTTCAACCTGTTCGCCCACAAGACGATCCTCGAGAATGTCACGCTCGGGCCGGTGAAGGTCCGCAAGCAGGGCAGGCAGGACTCGCAGAAGCACGCGATGGAGCTGCTGGACCGGGTCGGCATCGCCAATCAGGCGAACAAGTACCCCGCGCAGCTGTCCGGCGGTCAGCAGCAGCGCGCCGCCATCGCGCGGTCCCTCGCGATGAAGCCCAAGGTGATGCTCTTCGACGAGCCGACCTCGGCGCTGGACCCGGAGATGGTGAACGAGGTCCTGGACGTCATGACGGGGCTGGCCCGCGAGGGCATGACGATGATCGTCGTCACGCACGAGATGGGCTTCGCGCGCAGGGCGGCCCAGAAGGTCGTGTTCATGGCGGACGGCCAGATCGTGGAGGAGAACACTCCCGACGAGTTCTTCACGAACGCGCGCACCGAGCGCGCGAAGGACTTCCTTTCCAAGATCCTCACGCACTGAGCCGCGGGGCTCCGGCAGAGAGCAGAGGTAGGACGAATGCGAGTACGTCGTTTCGGCGCCCTGATCGGGGCGGGGATGGCGCTGTCACTGGCGCTCAGCGCGTGCGGCAGCGACACCGAGAAGACCGAGGCCAAGACGGTCGTCCAGAAGGCCAAGGACGACAAGAAGCTGACCATCGGCATCAAGTTCGACCAGCCGGCGCTCGGGCTGAAGAAGCCCGACGGCACCTTCGACGGCTTCGACGTCGACGTCGCCAAGTACATCGCCAAGTCGCTGGGCGTTCCGGAGAGCGGCATCACCTTCAAGGAGACCACCTCCGCCAACCGCGAGTCGTTCCTCGGCGGCGGCCAGGTCGACCTGGTGATCGCCACCTACTCCATCACCGACGCGCGCAAGCAGCAGGTGACCTTCGGCGGGCCGTACTACGTCGCCCACCAGGACACGATGGTCCGGGCCGACGACAACGCCATCAAGAAGGCCCAGGACCTCAAGGGCAAGAAGCTGTGCAAGGCCGCCGGGTCCAACTCCTTCCGCCGCGTCACCGAGGGCCCGCCGGACGGCAAGCTCAACATCAAGGGCGTCACGCTGGTCGACGCGAGCAGCTACTCCGAGTGCGTGAGCAAGCTGAAGTCCAAGGCGCTGGACGCGGTCAGCACCGACGACCTGATCCTCGCCGGGTTCGCCAACCAGCAGAAGGGCTCCTTCAAGGTCATCAACGACCCCTTCACCGACGAGAAGTACGGCGTCGGCCTGAAGAAGGGCGACACCGAGACCTGCGAGGCCGTCAACAAGGCCATCACCACGATGTACTCCGACGGCACCGCCAAGACCCTGCTGGAGAAGCACTTCTCCGGCACCGGGCTGAAGCTCGTCACGACCGCTCCGCAGATGGAAGGCTGCGCCTGATCCCAGGCCGCGCATGACGCCCGTCACGCCGGTGCGTCCCCCCCGCACGACCCGGGGGCGCACCGGCATGGCCTGACCCTGCTGGAACGCCATGAAACAGCTGAGCAATGTTTGACTTCAGCCCGTTCTTCGACAACTTCAACGAGATCATGCAGGGCTTCTGGGCGACCATCCGCCTGGCGGCGGCGGCCGCGGTGCTCTCGCTGGTCATCGGAACGCTGCTGGCGAGCTTCCGCGTCGCGCCCGTCCCCGTGCTGCGCGCCTTCGGCACGGGCTACGTCAACGTCGTGCGGAACACGCCGCTGACCCTGGTGCTGCTGATGTGCAGCCTGGGCCTCAACGACATCCTGGCGCTGAAGTTCTCCGAGAACTCCTCGACGACCTACTACTGGTGGGCGGTCTTCGGCCTCTCCGCCTACACCGGGGCCTTCGTCTGCGAGACCCTCCGCTCCGGGATCAACACCGTCCCGCTGGGGCAGGCCGAGGCGGCGCGCTCGATCGGGCTGACCTTCACCCAGTCGCTGCGGATGATCATCCTCCCGCAGGCCTTCCGCGCGATCATCGCCCCGCTGGGCAGCGTGTTCATCGCGATGATCAAGAACACGACGGTCGCGGCCGCGGCGAGCTACGCGGAGGTGGCGCTGGTGACCAAGACCATCGTCGACAAGCCCACCTTCGCCAACGGGGTGATCCCGCTGTTCCTCGGCGTGGCCATCGGGTTCCTGATCCTCACCCTCCCGACCGGATACTTCTTCGGCTGGCTGGCGAAGCGGATGGCGGTGGCACGATGACCGCGGCGAAGCAAGGATATCCGGGCCACCGACCCGGGGGCCCGGGGGTCGCCCCCCGGAAGGGCAGGGCACGGTGAGTAAAGAAGCGACCGTACTCTTCGACATCCCAGGGCCGCGGGCGCGGGCGCGGAACATGGCGCTGACCGCCATCGTGTCCGTGGTGCTCGTCGCGATCTTCGCCGCCCTCGTCTGGCGGCTGAACGACAAGGGCCAGTTCGAGAGCAGGCTGTGGACGCCGTTCACCGAGTGGACGGTCTGGCGGCACCTGCTCCTGCCCGGCCTGATGAACACGCTGAAGGCCGCCGCGGTCGCCACCGTGCTGGCGCTGCTGTTCGGCATCGTCTTCGGGCTGGCGCGGCTGTCGGACCACTGGTGGATCCGGGTGCCGGCCGGGATCGTCGTCGAGTTCTTCCGCGGCATCCCGCTGCTGATCCTGATCTTCCTGGCGTTCTTCGTCCCGAACAAGATCAGCCCGGCCATCGCCGAGTCGCCGTTCGGCCAGCTCCAGCGCATGTCGGTGGACTACTTCTTCTCGATCTTCGGGGTGGAGAGCAACGCCGGGACGGTCACCGTGCCCGCGTTCGCGGCGGTGGTGTTCGGCCTGACGATGTACAACGGCTCGGTGCTCGCCGAGGTGGTGCGCGCCGGCGTCCTGTCGATCCCGAAGGGGCAGTCGGAGGCCGCCTACTCCATCGGGCTCCGCAAGAACGGCGTGATGCGCCTCGTCCTGCTGCCGCAGGCGATCACGGTGATGATGCCGGCGATCGTGAGCCAGATCGTCGTGCTGCTCAAGGACACCGCGCTCGGGTTCATCATCGCCTACGGCGAGTTCCTGCAGGCGGGCTTCAAGCAGGTCCCCGCCAACTACAGCAACAACGTCCTTCAGGCCGGCATCATCGTCGCGATCATCTACATCGCGATCAACATGTCGCTCAGCCGGGTGGCGACGTGGCTGGAGGCGCGCAGCCGCCGCAGCCGCAAGACCGAGGCCAAGACGATGGGCACGGCCGGCCCGCCGCCGGCGGCCGGCGTCGGGGTCACCCAGCAGGGGGTCCCGTCGGTCTGACGGTTCGTTCGTCCGCGAAGGGCGCCGCCGGAGCCGGCGGCGCCCTTCGCCGTCCACGGCGCCGGCGCGCGGGCGGCCAGGGGCCGCGCAGCCGTGTTACCGGCGGGTTTCCGTCCGGCGGGCTTGTATCTTTCCGACGTCAAACGGCCCGTCATGGCCCCAACCGATACCCGTATGCGGGACGATTCCTGTTATGACCGCTCGTGCGACCCTCCCCTACGGCTCATGGCCTTCACCCATCTCTGCGGCCGATGTCGCCCGCGCCCGGCTGCGCCTCAGTTTTCCCACCGTCGCGGGCGATGACGTGTGGTGGCAGGAGACCCGGCCCGAGGAGGGCGGGCGGACCACGGTCATCCACCTCAGGGGCGGTCACCGGACGGAGCTGCTGCAGGCGCCGTGGGACGCCCGCACCCGCGTCCACGAGTACGGCGGGCGGTCCTACCTGCCGGTCCGCACCGGCGACGGCTGGTCGATCGTGTTCTCCAACTACGACGACCAGCGGCTCCACCGGCTCGACGAGGGCGACCCGAAGCCGTACCCGCTGACGCCCGAGCCGGCCGTCCCGGCGGGGCTGCGCTTCGCCGACTACGTCCTGTCCCCCGACCGGACGGAACTGTGGTGCGTCTGCGAAGGCCACATCGCCGCGCCGGCGGAGGAGGGCGCGGCGGCGCCCGCGGACGCCGCCGGCATCCGGCGCGCCATCGTGGCCGTCCCGCTGGACGGCAGCGCCGCCACGGACGCCGGCGCGATCCGCGAGCTGGTGACCGGCGCGCAGTTCTACGCCTCCCCCGCGCCGTCCCCCGGCGGCGGGCACCTGGCATGGGTGCAGTGGAACCACCCGCGCATGCCCTGGGACGGCACCGAGGTGCGGGTGGCGGCGATCGAGGACGGCGCCGCGGTCGCGCCCCGGACCGTCAAGGGCGGCCTCAGCGAGTCGGCGGTGGCGCCGCTGTGGCGCGACGAGGAGTCCCTCTACGTGATCTCCGACTGGCCCGGCTGGTGGAACATCTACCAGGTCGGCCTGCACGGCGAGTCGCCGCAGGCGCTGTACCCGGCCGAGGAGGAGTTCGCCGGCCCGCTGTGGCAGCTCGGCGGCATGCCGTACGCGCTGCTCGGCGACGGGCGCCTCGCCGTCCTGCACGGTGAGGGCGACCTGCGACTCGGCATCTACGACACCGACACGCTCGACCTCGTCGACGTGGAGGTCCCGTACCGCAACTGGGCGACGCAGCTGTCCACCGACGGCACCACGATCGTGGGGATCGCGGGCGGGCCCGACCTGCCGACGTCGGTCGTGCGGGTCGACACCACGACCGGACGCGTCGAGGGTCTGCGCCGCGAGATGGCCGAGCTGCCGGACGTCGCCTACCTCTCCGCGCCGCGCACCGAGCGGCTCGAAGGGCCGTTCGGCCGTCCCGTCCACGCCTACGTGTTCCCGCCGACCAACCCGGAGGCGGCGGGGCCCGAGGGCGAGCTGCCCCCGTACGTGGTGTTCGTGCACGGCGGCCCGACCGGACGAGTCAGCACCTCGCTCGACCTGGAGCGGTCGTACTTCACCAGCCGCGGCATCGGCGTCATCGACATCAACTACGGCGGGTCCGCCGGCTACGGCCGCGCCTACCGGGAGCGCCTGCGCCGCCAGTGGGGCGTCGTGGACGTCGAGGACGCCGTCGCCGCCGCGCAGGCGCTCGTGGACGGCGGCATCGCCGACCCGGCGCGGCTGGCGATCCGCGGCGGCTCCGCGGGCGGCTGGACCACCCTCGCGGCCGTCACGCAGACCGACGTGTTCAAGGCGGCGACGTCCTACTTCGGGATCAGCGACCTGAAGAGCTTCGTCGAGGCGACCCACGACTTCGAGTCGCACTACCTGTTCGGCCTCATCGGGCCCCTTCCCGGCTTCGAGCGCGCCTACGAGGAGCGGTCGCCGCTCAACCGGGCCGACAAGACGGCCTGCCCCGTCCTGCTCCTGCAAGGCCTGAACGACCCGGTGGTGCCGCCGGACCAGTCCGAGCGTTTCGCCCAGGCGCTGGCAGAGAAGAAAATGCCGTACGCCTATCTCACGTTCGAGGGCGAGTCGCACGGCTTCCGGAAGGCGTCCACCGTCATCCGCTGCCTGGAGGCGGAGCTGGCGTTCTACGGCCAGACCCTCGGCTTCGAGCCGCGCGGGGTCGAGCCCGTCGCCCTGACGGTCGGGTGACGGCTCAGGGGACGATGTAGGAGCAGATGTCGATCAGTGAGCGGTCGGCGCCGAAGAACGACACGGTGTCGCCCGAGGTGTTGTTCAGGGTCAGCTGGACGTCGCCCTCCAGGACGTCGGCCCCCTCGCGGACCGCGTTGCGGTAGGAGGCGAGCGTCTCCTCGGGCGCCTGCCCCGGCGACCCGCGGTGCCCGACGATCACCGCCTGGTTCCGCCTGCCCATGTGCTCCGGTGGGGCCCGGGCGATCCCCGGGAGGGCGACCGCCGCGGCCAGCACGACCCCGCTTCCGACGATGGCGACCTTGCGCATCAAGATCCTTCCGCCGACCACCCCTTTGATCATTAGGGCGGTGGGTGGCGGGGACCAGGCCCGATCGCGAACGGGCGCGGGTCAGCGGGCGAACTCGATCGCCCGCGACTCGCGGACGACGGTGACGCGGATCTGGCCCGGGTAGGTCAGCTCGTCCTCGACCTGCTTGGCGATGTCGCGGGCGATCACCTGCGCCTGGATGTCGTCGACCGCGTCGGGCTTGACCATGACGCGGATCTCCCGGCCGGCCTGCATCGCGAAGACCTTCTCCACGCCGTCGTGCTTGGCGCGGGCGATCTCCTCCAGCCGTTCCAGCCGCTTGACGTAGGCCTCCAGGGACTCCCTGCGCGCGCCGGGCCGGCTGCCGCTCACCGCGTCCGCGGCCTGGGTGAGGACGGCCTCCACCGTCCGGACCTCGACCTCGTTGTGGTGCGCCTCGATCGCGTGGACGACGTCCTCGTGCTCGCCGTACCGGCGGGCGATCTCGGCGCCGATCAGCGCGTGGCTGCCCTCCACCTCGTGGGTGAGCGCCTTGCCGATGTCGTGCAGGAGGGTGCACCGCTTGGCGACCTCCACCGGCAGCCGCAGCTCGCTCGCCATGACGCCCGCGATGTGCGCGGACTCGATCAGGTGCTTCAGCACGTTCTGCCCGTAGGACGTCCGGTACCGCAACTGCCCGAGCAGCGCGATCAGCTCGGGATGCATGTCGGCGATGCCGACCTCGACCAGGGCGTCCTCGCCGGCCCGGACGCACAGCTGCTCCACGTCGCTCCGGCTGCGCTCGTAGATCTCCTCGATGCGCTGCGGGTGGATCCGGCCGTCCAGGACGAGCTTCTCCAGGGTCAGCCGCCCGACCTCCCGCCGCACCGGGTCGAAGCAGCTCAGCAGGACCGCCTCGGGCGTGTCGTCGATGATCAGGTTGACGCCGGTGGTGGTCTCGAACGCCCGGATGTTGCGGCCTTCGCGCCCGATGATGCGGCCCTTCATCTCGTCGCTCGGCAGGTGCAGCACCGATACGACCGACTCGGCCGTCTGCTCGCTCGCTACCCGCTGGATCGCCAGCGTCACGATCTTGCGGGCGCGCTTCTCGCCCTCCGCCCGCGCGCTGTTCTCGATCTCCCGGACGATCGGGATGGACTCCCGCTTGGCCTGGTTCTCGATCGCCGTGACCAGCTCGCGCCTGGCCTGCTCGGCGGTGAGGCCGGCCGCCCGCTCCAGCACCTTGCGCCGCTCCTCGGCGACGCCGTCGAGCTCCTCCTTGCGGGCCTCCAGGGCCTTCCTGGTCTCGGCGAGCCGCCCCTGCCACTCCTCCAGCCGGCGCAGCTCGCCGTCCAGCCGCTGCTCCCGCTCCGCGAGGCGCGCCTCGCGGCGCTCCAGATCCTCCCGGATGGTCCGCAGGTCGTCCCGGAGGGCCCGGCCCTCCTCGTCGAGCTCCGCCCGCGCCGAGACGGCGACCTGCTGCGCCTCGCGGCCGGCCTTCTCCAGGAGCTCCTCGGCGTCCCGCCGGGCCTGCGCCCTGATCTCCTCGGCCTCGCCGCGCGCCAGCGCGCTCTCCGCGGCCGCCTTGCCGGGCAGGCCGGGGCGCCGCAGGATGACGATCACGAGAGCGACCAGGGTCACCAGCAGCGCTGCACCCAGCAGGACGCTCTCCATGAGGCAGATCCTTCCTCGCCGCGGGCCCGTCCGGTTGCGGGGCCCTGCCTAGCGAGGATTTACTCGCGCGCGGATGCACGACATCGCGGGACCGCGCGTGGCGCGCGCCCCCGGCGACCCGGCCGTGTCCGGTCGACGATCCTGCCCTGTACGCCTCTCAGCTGCTGGAACGTGCTCGGTCGTATGGCAATCCGCGAGACGCGGAGTAACTCCTCACTGCCGTAACGGTAAGCGGCATAGAGGTAATGAGCAAGCAAACGTTGGGCATTCCGGACTAACCGAACGTCTGCGTGAGTCCTTCCTTACCACTCCCCCTGACCATCCACACCCCATGTGACCTGCACACCCGCCCCCCCGTCAAAGTCACCCCCTCATCACCCCCGAGCAACCACCCCGGCGTGTCGCCCCGCCCACCACCAAGCGTGCCGCCTTGGGGCGGGTGGTTCAGTCGAGGGGCTCTGCAGGGGCAGGGACGGAATCGAGGTCAGCGCCTTCTTCCGCGAGGGCCTCCTTGACCACCCGGTAGGAGAGGCCGGGCGGGTAGCCCTTGCGGGCGAGCATGCCCACCAGGCGGCGCATGCGCTTGGCGGGGTCCGCGCCGCGGGTGGCCGGGAGCCTGCGGGCGACGAGGGCGCGGGCGGTCTCCTCTTCCCGGGCGGGGTCGAGGGACTCGACGGCGTCGTTGACGGTGTCGTCCGCCACCCCGCGGCGGCGGAGCTCGGCGGCGAGGGCGCGCCTCGCCAGCCCGCGGCCGGTGTGCCGGGACTGCACCCAGGCCTGCGCGAACGCCTGGTCGTCGATCAGCCCGACGTCGGTGAACCTGCCGAGGACCCGCTCGGCGACGTCGTCGGGGATGTCCCTGCGACGCAGCGCGTCCGCCAACTGCGCCCGCGTCCGCGGAGACGCGGACAGCAGACGCAGGCACACCTCCCGGGCCTTCGCCTCAGGATCGGCCGGCGCATCCTCACCACGACGCCCACGCGAACCGCTCATCTACCCTCTCCTATACCCCAGGTCGGGGTGGTGGGGTGCGGTCTCGTGGTGCGCCGCGGTCATGCGGGCGGCGCGTGGGAGCGGCGGCGCCATCGGGGAAGGTCCGTGCACCGGTCGTGCGATGCCGGGTAAGGCGCCGCCGCCCTGCATACGAGATCATCGCTCACTCTTCGTCAAGAGTCACCCGTATCGGGGGATTCCTGGTCAGGAATCCCCCGGCTTGGCCTTGGCCGTCTTGCGTCCGGCGGGCTTGGCGGGGGCCGCCGCCGGGGCTTCGGGGGCGGCGTCCGGCGCGGCGGCGGGCTCGGCCTCCTTGTCGACCTTCGGGCCGATGCCGAGCTTCTCCTTGATCTTCTTCTCGATGCCGTCGGCCATGTCGGGGTTGGCCTTGAGGAAGTTGCGGGCGTTCTCCTTGCCCTGGCCGAGCTGGTCGCCGTCGTAGGTGTACCAGGCGCCGGACTTGCGGACGAAGCCGTGCTCCACGCCGAGGTCGATCAGGCCGCCCTCGCGGCTGATGCCCTGGCCGTAGAGCAGGTCGAAGTCGGCGACGCGGAACGGCGGGGCCATCTTGTTCTTGACGACCTTGACGCGGACGCGGTTGCCGACGGCCTCGGTGCCGTCCTTGAGGGTCTCGATCCGGCGGACGTCGAGGCGGACGGAGGCGTAGAACTTCAGCGCCCGGCCGCCGGTGGTGGTCTCCGGGGAGCCGAACATGACGCCGACCTTCTCGCGGAGCTGGTTGATGAAGATGGCGGTGGTCTTGGTCTGGTTGATCGCGCCGGTGAGCTTGCGCAGGGCCTGCGACATGAGGCGGGCCTGGAGGCCGACGTGGCTGTCGCCCATCTCGCCCTCGATCTCGGCGCGCGGGACGAGCGCGGCGACGGAGTCGATGACGACGATGTCGATCGCGCCGGAGCGGATCAGCATGTCGGTGATCTCCAGGGCCTGCTCGCCGGTGTCGGGCTGGGAGACCAGCAGGGCGTCGATGTCGACGCCGAGCTTGGCCGCGTACTCGGGGTCGAGCGCGTGCTCGGCGTCGACGAAGGCGGCGATGCCGCCCGCCTTCTGCACGCTCGCCACCGCGTGCAGCGCGATGGAGGTCTTGCCGGAGCCCTCGGGGCCGTACACCTCGACGACGCGGCCGCGGGGCAGGCCGCCGATGCCGAGCGCGATGTCGAGGGAGATGGCGCCGGTGGGGATCACCTCGACGGGCGCCCGCGCCTCCTCGCCCATCCGCATGACCGATCCCTTGCCGAACTGGCGCTCGATCTGGGCGAGTGCGGTCTCGAGAGCCTTCTCCCGGTCGTTCGCTGCCATTGAGATGTCCTTCTCGGTCGTGATGTCGGCTCTCGGCCGCTGATGCGATGTCGAGGGCGACGTTACGGCGGGCCACCGACACTTTTCGAGTCCGGCGCGAATTGTGGATAAGGCCGCCGGCCGCGACCAGCTTACCGAACATCCGTTCGATCATCGTCCGGTCCGCTGATTCGGCAGGGAATCTCCGTGCGCTTCCCGGTCCGGACCCCGTACGCTGGCGGCGTCGACGGAGGGTTCCAATCATGACGCTGACCGTCCTCTTCTGCGTCGATCCGATCCATCCCCGGCGCGTTGACCCCCATTTCGCCCGCGAGGCCGCGGCCGTGCGGGACCACTACGGCGAGATCGTCCTGGTCGACCACGACGCGCTGCGGCGCGGCGACGCCGACGACGCCGTCGAGGCGGTGCCCGCCAACCTGGGTCCCGTCTGGTACCGCGGCTGGATGGTGTCGGCGGAGGAGTACAGCGCGATGGCCGCCGCCCTGAAGCAGCGCGGCACGATCCTGCTGACGCACCCGGACGACTACCGGCGCGCGCACGAGCTGCCGGGATGGCACGACACGTTCGCCGGGCTCACGCCGCACAGCGTGTGGCGCCCGCTCGGAACCGGCCAGGATCCCGGCGACCTGAACGAGCTGGGCGAGCTGGTCAAGCCGCTGCGCGGCGGCCCCGCCGTGGTGAAGGACTACGTGAAGTCCTGCAAGCACGAGTGGGAGGAGGCGTGCTACGTCCCGGACGTGAAGAACCTCTCGCGGCTGCACGACGTCGCGGCGAAGATGGTCGCGCTGCGGGACGACCATCTGGCGGGCGGACTCGTCGTGCGCGAGTTCGAGGAGTACGACGAGGGCGAGGCGCGCGTGTGGTGGGTGGACGGTGAGCCCGCGCTGGTGGGCCCGCACCCGGACAGTCCTGGCTTGGACCTCGATCCCGATCTGGACGCCGTGGCTCCGGCCGTCCGCGCTTTGGGGTGCAGGTTCATCACCACCGACCTGGCGCGCCGCGCGGACGGCGTCTGGCGCGTCGTGGAGGTCGGCGACGGCCAGGTGAGCGATCTGCCGTCGTCCGTGGACGCGATGGACCTCTACGCGCATCTCCCCGTCCCCGACTGACGGCGGCTCCGCGCCGGAATGGCGCCTTCGTTAGCCATGAACCGGATGGGGACTTTCGTCGTCTAATGCTTGACGGTCCCTGACCGCCCGGTTGCCCGCCACGTGTGAGAAGGACGTGTTCTGTTGCCCCCACAGGAGCCCACTCGGCGGCTCAGCTCCCGCGCCGTGAAGGTGGGGATGGTGAGCGCCCTTTCGCTGACCCTCGTCGCCTGCGGTTCCGGTTCGACCACGGCGAGATGCGTGGACCGCAACGCCCCGGCCAAGGGGAAGAGCGGTTACAAGGTCGTCCCGGACAGCTACTGCGACTCCGGTGACATCGACGATCCCTCGCCCGCTTACGGCCGGTACTACTGGTACTACGGCGGCAAGAGCAACTCCGGTTTCGTGTCGGGCGGCAGCAGCGTCCGGCCCGACGGGAAGATCAAGTCCAGCGGCGGCCGGACGCTGAGCCGGGGCGGGTTCGGCGGCGGCGGCCGGGGCGGCGGGGGCTGACCGGTGCGCAGAGTCCGTTCGACGCCGCGCGACGGCTGGGCGGAGAAGGTCGAGGCGCACGGCCTGGCCTTCCACCGCACCGCGCACCCCGAGCACCTGACGCGCCCGTACTGGGACGAGTCCGTGCACTACGTCTTCGAGATGGACGAGGTCCTGGCCCTCGAGGGCGTCGTCAACGAACTGCACCGGATGTGCCTGGACGTGGTGGAGCACGTCGTGTCCACCGGCCGTTACCACGCTCTCGGCATCCCGGACTGGGTGGCGCCGCTGATCGAGGAGTCATGGCGACGCGGCGACCCGCACCTGTACGGGCGGTTCGACCTTCGCTACGACGGCGACGGGCAGGCCAAGCTCCTGGAGTACAACGCCGATACGCCGACGGCCCTGGTGGAGAGCGCCGTCGTGCAGTGGTACTGGCTGCAGGACACCCATCCGGAGGACGACCAGTGGAACTCCATCCACGAGCGGCTCGTGGCCCGATGGAAGGAGATCGTCCCCACGGTGGACGGCGGACCGGCCCACTTCGCCTGGACGACCGGTGACGAGACCGGCGAGGAGGTCATGACGATCGCCTACATGCAGGAGACCGCCGAGGAGGCGGGCCTGCCGGGCGTGGCGATCGCCATGGAGGACATCGGGTGGGACGCCGCGGGCGGACGGTTCGTGGATCTGGACGAGCGCGAGATCCGGACGCTGTGCAAGCTCTACCCCTGGGAGTGGATCGTCGCGGAGCCGTTCGGCCGCAACATCCCGGGCACGTCCACGTCGTGGATCGAGCCGATCTGGAAGATGGTGCTGTCGAACAAGGCGCTCCTCGTCCTGCTCTGGGAGCTGTTCCCGGGGCACCCGAATCTGCTGCCCACGTACCTGAACACGCCGTCGAACCTGACCTCCTACGTCCAGAAGCCACTGCTCGGACGTGAGGGCGCCAGCATGCGCATCGTCACCCCGGACGGCAGTGAGCAGCGAACCCAGGGCGATTACGGGGCCGAGGGCTTCGTCTTCCAGGAGTTCTGCGCGCTGCCCGAGTTCGACGGTCAGCGCCCGGTACTGGGAGCGTGGGTGGTCGCGGACGGGTCGGCGGGGATCGGCATCAGGGAGACGGCCGGGCTCATCACCGATGACACGTCATCGTTCGTCCCGCATCGGATCCCGCTGTAGCGGAGCCCGTCACTGGAGCGTCGAGGGGACGTCGAAGGTGGCGACGACGGCCTGCCAGACCTTCTTGGCGGACTCGCCGTCGGCGAGTGCCTGCTCGATGGTGCGGCCGCCCAACTCGGCCATGACGTAGTCCTTGGCCACGCTCTCGGCGTAGTGCTCGCCGAACTGCTGGTTCATCCGATCCCAGAAAACTGTGAGCCGCACACGCCCACGCTATCCGACGGAGGGTTCCTCCAAGGACCGCGCGACCTCGCCGGGGACGGCGGGCTCGCTCCCCTGGCGGTACTGGCGATGAAGGCCCGTCAGGTAGCGCTCGACCCCTTCGATGACGCGGGCCGTGCGGTAGGACGGGAAGACGTCGAACGCGTGCTGAGCGCCCTTCATCTCGGCGTAGATGACGGGCGCCGCCGAGACGTCTCGTAGCCGTTCCACGAACCGGCGTGCCTCCGCCACGGGGATGAGGGAGTCGCGGCTTCCGTGGATGACGAAGAAGGGCGGCGCGTCCTCGCGGATGTACGTGACAGGTGACGCCTTCGCGTACGCCTCCTGGTTCTCCGCGAACGGCTTCTTGATGACCATCCGCTCCATCAGGTAGGTGGCGCCCATGGGACGCGGCCATGGCCCGGCCTCGACGAGGTCGTACACGCCGTAGAAGGGGACGGCTCCCTGGACGCTCGTATCAGCGTCTTCGAAACCCGGCTGGAACTCGGGCACGTTGGCGCTCAGCGCCACCATCGCCGCGAGGTGCCCGCCGGCCGAGCCACCGGTCACGCAGAGGAAATCGGGGTCGGCGCCGTACTTCTCGGCGTGCTCCTTGTACCAGGCGACGAAGTGCTTGAGGTCGATCAGGTGCTCTGGCCACGTGGCACGCGGACTGAGCCGGTAGTTGACGTTGAAGCCGACCCATCCCTGGAGCGCCATGTGGTTGAGCAGCGGCAGCCCCTGCTCGCGCTTGTCCCCGATCACCCAGGCGCCGCCGTGGATCTGCATGAGCCCGGGACGCGGCTCGTCCCCGTGCCCGGCGGAACGGAAGACGTCCAGCTTCAGGCGCAGCCGGCCGTCCTCCCGGTACACGACGTTGCGTTCGACCTGCACGCCCCTGCGCGGGATCAGGACCAGCTGAGGCACGATCAGATGCGAGACCGGGTAGCGGGGCCCGCCTTCGGGGTCCAGGTCGAGGGGCGCGCCGCTGTCCCGCAGCGTGACGACGGTGCGGCGCGACGCGGCGAGGGTCGCGGCGACGCCCGCCATCGCGAGGATCGCCAGTGCGAGCCCCGTCCAGCCCGCCCAGCCGTCCAGCCCGCCGAACGCGACCGCGAGCGCGGTGGCCGTCGCCCAGGTGGCGAGCACGTGCGGCGCCATCTCGATGGTCAGCCAGGCCCAGAAGAAGCTCGGGGCGACAAGGACCGCGCTGCGCCGGGGGAAGTAGGCGTTGGCGGCCACCAGGGCGAACAGGGCTCCGAGGGCGAGCAGGAGGTAGGGCATCGGGGGGCTCCTCGGCGGGGGTCGTCTCGTAGACCATGCCCTTACAAGTGCTTGCTTACAATGTGACGCGCGCCACGCCGACGCGTTTTGTCGGACCCGCGAGGCACTATGGCGCCATGGGCGGTGACGTGCTCGAACGCTTCTCGCCGGCGACCCGCGCCTGGTTCACCGGGGCGTTCGCCGCGCCCACCCCCGCCCAGGCGGGGGCGTGGGAGTCGATCGCCGGCGGCGACGACACCCTGGTCGTCGCCCCGACCGGGTCCGGCAAGACCCTCGCGGCGTTCCTGTGGTCGCTCGACCGGCTCGCCACCGAGGCCGTCCCCGACGACCCGCTGCGCCGCTGCCGCGTCCTGTACGTGTCGCCGCTGAAGGCCCTCGCCGTCGACGTGGAGCGCAACCTGCGCGCCCCGCTGGCGGGCATCCGCCACGCGGCGCGCCGGCTCGGCCTGCCCGAGCCGGACGTCACGGTGGGGATGCGGTCGGGCGACACCCCGGCCGACGAGCGCCGCAGGCTGGCCGTCAAGCCACCGGACATCCTGATCACGACGCCGGAGTCGTTGTTCCTGATCCTCACCTCGCGGGCGCGCGAGTCGCTGCGCGGGGTGGAGACCGTCATCGTGGACGAGGTGCACGCCGTCGCGGGCACCAAGCGCGGCGCGCATCTGGCGCTGTCCCTCGAACGGCTGGACGCGCTCCTCGAACGTCCGGCCCAGCGGATCGGCCTGTCGGCGACCGTGCGTCCCACGGACGAGGTCGCGGCGTTCCTGGGCGGCACGAAGCCGGCCGCGGTCGTCCAGCCCCGGTCCGACAAAATCTTCGACCTCGACATCGTCGTCCCGGTGGAGGACATGGGCGAGGTCGGGCAGTTCGTGGACGACTCGGGGGCGGCCGACCCCCGCCAGCGCAGCATCTGGCCCCACGTCGAAGACCGCCTGCTCGACCTCATCCAGGCCCACCGCTCGACGCTCGTCTTCGCCAACTCCAGGCGGCTGGCGGAGAGGCTGTGCGGGCGGCTGAACGAACTCGCCTACGAGCGCGCCACGGGCGAACCTCTGCCCGAAGACCAGTCCCCTGCGGCGATGATGGCCCAGGCGGGCGCGGCCAGAGGGGCGCCTCTGGAAGTCGCCCGAGCCCACCACGGCTCGGTGTCCAAGGAGGAACGGGCCGGCATCGAGAACGCTCTGAAGGAGGGCCGTCTCCCCGCGGTCGTGGCGACGTCCAGCCTGGAACTGGGCATTGACATGGGCGCGGTCGATCTGGTCGTCCAAGTGGAGTCGCCACCGTCCGTCGCCAACGGCCTCCAGCGGGTGGGACGCGCCGGTCACCAGGTCGGCGCCGTGTCGAAGGGCGTCATCTTCCCCAAGTACCGCGGCGACCTCATCCAGACGACGGTCGTGGCCGAACGCATGCGCGGCGGCGAGATCGAGGAGCTGCGGTACCCGCGCAACCCCCTGGACGTCCTCTCCCAGCAGATCGTCGCGATGGTCTCCATGGACGAGTGGACGGTCGACGACCTCGAATCCCTCGTCAAGCGCGCGGCCCCCTACGCCACGCTCCCCCGGTCGGCGCTGGAGGCGTCCCTCGACATGCTCGCCGGGCGCTACCCCAGCGACGAGTTCGGCGAGCTGCGCCCCCGCCTCGTCTGGGACCGCGTGACCGGCGTCCTGCGCGACCGCCCGGGCGCGCAGCGGCTCGCCGTGACCAGCGGCGGGACGATCCCCGACCGGGGCCTGTTCGGCGTCTTCCTCGTCGGGGAGAAGGCCTCGCGCGTGGGCGAGCTCGACGAGGAGATGGTCTACGAGTCGCGGGTGGGCGACGTGTTCGTCCTCGGCGCCAGTTCATGGCGCATAGAAGACATCACGCCCGACCGGGTGCTCGTCTCGCCCGCCCCCGGCCAGCCCGGCAAGCTGCCGTTCTGGCACGGCGACACCCTCGGCCGTCCCGCCGAGCTGGGCCGCGCGCTCGGCTCGTTCACCCGCGAGCTGGCGGGCCTGCCACAGGAGCGGGCCCAGGAACGCGTCACCGCGGCCGGCCTGGACGCCTGGGCCTCCGCGAACCTCGTCTCCTACCTGCACGAGCAGCGGGAGGCCACCGGCCACGTCCCGGACGACCGCACGATGGTCGTCGAGCGGTTCCGCGACGAGCTCGGCGACTGGCGCCTGGTCGTGCACTCGCCGCTCGGAGCGCGCGTGCACGCGCCGTGGGCGCTCGCCATAGCCGGCCGCCTCCGCGAGCGGTACGGCCTCGACGCGCAGGCCATGCACGCGGACGACGGCATCGTCATCCGCATCCCCGACATGGACGAGCCGCCCGGCCTCGACCTCGTCGCCTTCGACGCCGACGACATCGAACGCGTCGTCGTGGACGAGCTCGGCGGTTCGGCGCTGTTCGCGGCACGGTTCCGCGAGTGCGCCGCGCGCTCGCTGCTCCTCCCCCGCCGCCGCCCCGACAAGCGCATGCCGCTCTGGCAGCAGCGCCAGCGCGCCGCGCAGCTGCTGGCCGTCGCGAGCAAGTACCCGTCCTTCCCGATCGTGCTGGAGACGATGCGCGAGTGCCTGCAGGACGTGTTCGACGTCCCCGGCCTGGTGCAGCTGATGCGCGACCTGTCGGGACGCAAGGTCCGCATGGTCGAGGTGGAGACGTCCGAGCCGTCCCCCTACGCCCGCTCCCTGCTGTTCCACTACGTCGGCGCGTTCATGTACGAGGGCGACTCGCCGCTGGCCGAGCGCCGCGCGCAGGCCCTCGCGCTCGACTCGGCGCTGCTGGCGGAGCTGCTCGGCCAGGCCGATCTCCGCGAGCTGCTCGACCCCGACGCGGTCGCCGAGACCGAGCGCGAGCTGCAGCGCCTCGCCGCCGACCGGCGCGCCCGTGACATGGAGGGCGTCGCCGACCTCCTCCGCGCCCTCGGCCCCCTCACCACCGAGGAGATCGCCCGCCGCACCCTTCCCGCCGAGGCCGGGCCCGAAGCCGGGGCGGACGCCGGGGCAGACGACGCTCCCGTGCCGGACGGGGTGGCCGTGCAGGTGGCGCGGTGGGTGGCGGAGCTGGAGGCGACGCGGCGGGCGATCCGGGTGCGGGTGGCCGGCGAGGAGCGGTGGGCCGCGATCGAGGACGCCGGGCGGCTGCGGGACGCGCTCGGCGCGCCGCTGCCCGTGGGCGTCCCGGAGGCGTTCCTCGAACCGGTCGACGATCCGCTCGGCGACCTGGTCTCCCGGTACGCGCGCACCCACGGGCCCTTCCGGGCGGGCGAGCCGGCCGCGCGGTTCGGGCTGGGCGTCGCGGTGGTCGTCGAGACGCTGCGGCGGCTCGCGGGTGACGGCCGGGTCGTCGAAGGCGAGTTCCTGCCGGTCGAGACCGTGGCGGGGCCGCTGACGACCGAATGGTGCGACACCGGCGTGCTCCGGACGCTCCGGCGGCGCTCCCTGGCGCGGCTGCGCGCCGAGGTCGAGCCGTCTCCGCCGGAGGCACTCGGCCGTTTCCTGCCGGTCTGGCACGGCATCTCGGGCGGATCCCGGTTGCGCGGCATCGACGCGCTCGTCCAGGCGATCGAGCAGCTCCAGGGCGCGGCGGTTCCCGCGTCCGCGCTGGAATCGCTGGTCCTGCCGTCGCGGGTGCCCGGCTACACCCCGGCCATGCTGGACGAGCTGACGTCCGCGGGCGAGGTCGTCTGGGCCGGCCAGGGCGGGCTGCCCGGCGGCGACGGCTGGGTGGCGCTGTACCTGGCCGACACCGCGCCGCTGCTGATGCCCGAGCCCGCGGAGATCACGCTCACGCCCGTCCACCAGGCGGTTCTGGACGCGCTCGGCGACGGCGGCGCGCTGTTCTTCCGGACGTTGTCCGACCGGGTGAACCGCCAGGCCACCGCGAACGACGCCGACCTGGTCACCGCCGTGTGGGACCTCGTCTGGGCCGGGCACCTCACCAACGACACGATGGCCCCGCTGCGGGCCGCGCTCGGGTCGGGCCGTCCGACGCACCGGTCGCGGACGACGCGCCGGGGGCGTCCCGTCCTGCCGTCCCGGACGGGCCCGCCCACCGTAGCGGGGCGCTGGTGGCCGCTCCCGGAGCGGGAGGGCACCGCCACCCTGCGGTCGCACGCGCTGGCCGAGGCGCTCCTGGAGCGGTACGGCATCGTCATCCGCGGCGCGGTGGCGGCCGAGCGCACCCCGGGCGGGTTCTCCGCCGTGTACCCGGTGCTGCGGGCGTTCGAGGAGTCCGGCCGGTGCCGGCGCGGCTACTTCGTCGAGGGCCTCGGCGCGGCCCAGTTCGCGCTCCCGGGGGCGGTCGACCGGCTCCGCGCGCTCCGCCCGGCCGCGCCGGCGGCCCCGGACGACATCTCCGCGCTGTGGGAGGCGGCGCCGCGCGAGCCGCGGGTCCGCGCCCTCGTCCTGGCCGCGGCCGACCCCGCCAGCCCCTACGGCGCGGCCCTGCCGTGGCCGGAGCGGGACGACGAGGTCGCCAGCGGCCACAAGCCGGGCCGCAAGGCCGGCGCGCTGGTCGTGCTGGTCGAGGGCCGCCTCGTCCTCTACGTCGAGCGCGGCGGCCGGACGCTGCTGACCTGGGACGACGACCCGGACGTGCTGCAGCCGTCGGTCGACGCGCTGGCGCTCGCGGTCCGCGAGGGGGCGCTCGGCAAGCTCACCGTCGAACGCGCCGACGGCGCGGCGATCACCGGCTCCCCGCTGGCCGCGGCGCTGGAGTCGGCCGGCTTCCATCCGACGCCCAGGGGCCTGCGGCTGCGCTCCTGACCGCGCGGGGCGCGGAGCGCGACCGTCACGGCCACGGCGCACACCACGACGCCCAGCAGCGACAGCGGCGTGAGCGTGCTGCCGAACATCAGCCAGCCCCACAGCATCGTGGTGGGCGGGGTGAGGTAGAGCAGGGCGGACACCCTGGCCACGCCGGTCCGCTGGACGTTGACCCAGTACAGCCCGTAGCCGCCGAACATCGCCAGCACGACCAGGATGGCGATGGCCGCCCAGAACACGGGGTCGGGCGGCGGCAGGAGGGAGCCGTCCAGCCCCGCGACGCCCGAGAAGACCACGGCGCTGACCCCCGCCTGGACGGCGAGGGCCTCGGGCAGTTCCGCCGGGGGCCGGGCCCGCCGCTCCAGGAGGGTCGCGCCGACGAGGGAGAGCATCGCGGCGAACGGCAGCGCGTACGCCCAGGCGGGCGCTCCGCCGTCCAGGTCGCCGCCGACGACGAGCAGGACACCGCCGAGTCCCGCGACGAACCCGGCGAACTGCCGGCGGGTGATCGGTTCGCCGAGCAGGGGCACGGCGAGCGTGACCGCGACGAGCGGCTGCAGGGCGGTGATCAGGCTGTTGATGCCCTCGACGACGCCGTACTCGGCGGCGAGGAAGACGCCGGCGAGGTAGCCGACCTGGCCGAGCGCCCCGATCAGGACGTGCAGCAGCAGGTCCCGGGACGGGACGCGGCGCCGCCGCCAGGCCAGCCAGGCGCCGAGGACGGCGACGCCGATGATGAACCGCCAGGCGAGCAGGGCGGTCGCCGGGGCGGCCCGGGTGCCGAGCTCCGCGCCGACGAAACCGGAGCTCCAGGTGATGACGAAGGCGGCCCCCAGCAGGGCGTCCGTTCGGCGCGGGTGCACGGTTCCTCCCAGGTATACATACCGGTATAGCTACATGGTACATATACCAGTATGTATACTTGCGGTGTACTTCGAGGGAAGGAGCCGCGATGGACGTCCGGGAACGGCCGCTCACCCCCGCCGCCCGGCGGGTCCTCCAGGTGGCGAGCGACCTGTTCTACGAGCGCGGGATCGGCTCGGTCGGCATGGAGCTGATCGCCGCCGAGGCGGGGGTCACCAAGAAGACCGTCTACGACCGGTTCGGGTCGAAGGACGCGCTGATCCTCGCCTACCTGCACGCCCGGGACGAGCGCTGGCGCGCCTTCATGGAGGGCCGCCTCTCCGAGATCGCCGAACCGCGCGAGCGCGTCCTGGCCACGTTCGACGCGCTCGGGGAGTGGCTGACGACGGAGTGCCGGCGCGGCTGCTCGATGGTGAACGCCTGCGCCGAGCTCCCCGAGCCGTCCCACCCGGTCCACCGGGTCGCCGAAGAGCAGAAGGCGTGGGTGAGGGCCCTCTACGCGGGGATGGTGGGCGACGGCACGCTGGCCGACCAGCTCCTCATCCTGCACGAGGGGGCGGTCGTCGCGTTCAGCGTGGGCCGCGTCCACGACGCGACCGGGAAGGCCCGGGCCGCGGCCGCCGCGATCCTGCCCGCGACGCTCAGCGCCGCCGGCGCCTGAACATGTTGATCATGCCGCGCAGGGCCCGCTCGTCCAGGGACCCGAACGGGTTGTCGTGGACGAGGTACGTCCAGGTCGCCGACGGGCGCTTCAGGCCGGCCGAGTCGAGGTCGATCCCGTCCCCGGACGCGGTGAGGGCCTCGAACGCGGCCACCGACCGCTTCCGCGCGTCGGCGAGCAGCCGCTTGCCCGCCGGCACGGCCTCCCGGTTGAACTCGACCAGCGGGTCCAGGCCGCGGCCGAGCGACCGCAGGTGGATGCCCTCGCGCAGGTCGGCGAGGTAGGCGAGGTGCTCGGCCCAGCAGCGGTCGAGCTGGTACAGGACGACCTGGCGCGCCGCCTCCGCCACCGCGTCCGCGCCCGCGGTCCCGGCGAGCTCGGCGTGCTTGGCGGGCGCCGCCGCGGCCATCGCGCGGTCGGCGGCGTCACCGCGCAGGACGTCGTCCCGCTCGGCCAGCAGCTCCCGCCGCTGCAACCCGATCAGGTGGTTGTACCGCCAGGTGTTGCGGTGCAGTTCGAGGTCGACGCCCTCCGCGACGCGCTGGGCGTGGCCGACGAGCCAGTGCGCGCCCTTGCCGGTGATGCGGCCCTGGTCGTCCGCGGGGTCGTCCGGCTCCTCGCCCGGCGCGTAGCGGGTGACCAGGTCGTCCTGGAGGCTGGTGAAGAACACCGAGCCGCCGGGGTCGCCCTGCCGCCCCGCACGCCCCCTGAGCTGGTCGTCCAGGCGGCTGCTGTGGTAGCGGCCGGTGCCGATGACCAGCAGGCCGCCCGCCTCGGCCACGCGGTCGTGGTCCGAACCGCCGGCCTCGGCCGGGGCCCGGCCCGGCTCCGCGGAGGGGCTGCCGCCGAGCCGGATGTCGGTCCCCCGCCCGGCCATCTGGGTGGAGACGGTGATCGCGCCGTACGCCCCCGCCTCGGCGATGATCGCGGCCTCCTCGGCGTCGTTCTTGGCGTTGAGCACGACCCGGTCCAGCCCGGCGCGGGCGAGCCGGCGGGCGAGCCGCTCGGACTCGGCGACGTCGCCCGTGCCGATCAGCACCGGGCGGCCGGCGGCGTGCGCGGCGGCGATCTCCTCCACGATCGCGACCTCCTTGTCGGCGGCGGTCGCGTAGAGGCGGTCGGGCTCGTCGACGCGGACGCACGGCCGGTTCGGCGGGACGACCGCGATCTGCAGCGCGTAGAACTCGGTGAGCTGCCCCGCGACGGCCATCGCCGTGCCCGTCATCCCGCACCGGACGGGGTAGCGCCCGATCAGCTCCTGCACGGTGATCGAGTCGAGGATCTCCCCGCTCGGCGACGCCTCCAGGGCCTCCTTCGCCTCGACCGCCGCCTGCAGGCCGTCCGGCCAGCGCTGCAGCAGGGCGACCCGGCCCCGTGACTCGCTGACCAGCTTCACCGCGCCGTCCCGGACGATGTAGTCCACGTCGCGGACCAGGAGGACCTCGGCGTGCAGGGCCACGTTCACCGCGGTCAGCGTGCCGAGCTGATCCGGCGCGTACAGGTCGACGCCGAGGACGCGCTCCACCTCGCGGGCCCCGGCCGGGGTCAGCTGGACGTTCCGGGCCTCGTCGTCGGTGGTGTAGTGCAGGCCGGGCCGCAGCCGGCGGACCAGGTCGGCGTACTGCGGGTCGGCGGCGTCGAGGTCGGCGGCGCCCGCGAGGACGAGGGGCACCATGGCCTCGTCCACCAGGACCGAGTCGGCCTCGTCGATCAGCGCGACGGACGGCTCGGGCAGGACGAGGTCGGCCGGGTCGGTGACGAGCCGGTCCCGGAGGAGGTCGAAGCCGACCTCGCTGACCGGCGCGTAGGTCACGTCCGCCCGGTAGGCGGCGCGCCGCTCCTCGGGCGTGGACGACTGGCCGACCCAGCCGGCGGTGACCCCGAGCAGGGAGTACAGCGGCTCCATCCACTCGGCGTCGCGCCGCGCCAGGTAGTCGTTGACCGACATGACGTGCACCTGCCGGCCGCGCAGCGCGTACCCGGCGGCCGCGAGCGCCCCGGCCAGGGTCTTGCCCTCGCCGGTCGCCATCTCCGCGACATGCCCGGACAGCAGCGCGAGCGTCCCGATGAGCTGGACGTCGTAGGGCCGCTCCCCGAGCGCCCGGCGGGCCGCCTCGCGGCCGAGCGCGCACAGCTCCGCGAGGTCCTCCTTCTCGCGCAGGTCGGACGCCGCGGCGGTCAGCCCGGCGTCCGACAGCTCCCGGACGCGGGACTCGCGCGCACCGGCCTCCTCGGCCAGCGCGCGGAAGGGCCCGAGGTCGACGCTGCCCGGCTTCTGGACGAGCCGCCGCAGCCGGTCACGCAGCGCCACGGCGCCTCCTCGGTTCGTCGCTCACGGTTCCCCCAACGGCAGGTCGCGGACGTGCGTTCCCCATGATCGCAGTGCCGGGGCGGAGCGGTGCCCGGGCCGCCTCCGCTGTTGGTCTGACCTCGATTTCATTCCTTGGGCGGATCCCCTCCACCCCTGGTACTTGAGAGCATGAAGGCATCACGGGGTTTGCGGTGGCGCAGGGGAAAGCGCCACCGCGGAACGGGGTTCGCCATGACACCTACGGCACGCAAGGCCGCCGCGCTCCGGCGCAGGCGCCAGATCATCAGCCAGACCGTCATCGACCGCGCGCTGAACGATCCGCGGCGGCACAAGGAGACCGCGGTCGCCGCGGCCTCCGCCAAGTAGAACCGCCAAGTAGAACCGCCAAGTCAGGACCGCCGGGCAGGAACGCTCCGCACGGCCGTCGAGGCGCCCCCGCCGGCCCCGGTGGGGGCGCCTCGCGATCCTAGGACTCCCCCGCGGCCGAGAAGACGTCGTCGCGGGCCTTCTCCAGCGCCGCGTGCAGGGCGCCGCGCAGGACGGGGTCGCCGGTCACGCCGGTCACCGTGACGGTGGGGCGGGTCGGGCTGATCCGGCCGACGATCTCCTCGATACGGGTGGCGAGGGGCCGCCCGCCGGCCAGGCCGAGGCTGCCCGACAGCACCACCAGGCCCGGGTCCAGGACGATGTTGACGGAGGTCACGCCGTAGGAGATGCGGTTGGCCAGCTCGTCCAGGAACGCGCCGCCGCGGTCCTCGTCGGCGGCGGCCGCGCGGACGCAGTCCACCGCGGTCGGCTCGGCGATGCCGTGCTCGTGCGCGAGGGCGCGGACGGCGTCGGCGCCGACCAGGGCCCCGTAGCCGCCGGCGAGGGTGGGGGTGCCCCAGGTCACCGACTCGGTCACGCCCTCGTCCTCGTCGTCGGGGCCGCGGCGGGCGGTGCCGAGCGGCAGCGGCGCGCCGGGGACGGGCAGGTAGCCGATCTCCCCGGCGCCGCCCCACCGGCCGCGGTGCAGCCGGCCGCCCAGCATCACCGACATGCCCATGCCGCGGTCGAGCCACATGAGCGCGAAGTCGTCGGCGCCGCGCGCGGACCCGTACGCCCGTTCGGCGATGGCGGCGAGGTTGACGTCGTTCTCGATGGTCACCGGGCGGCGCAGGTCGGTCCGCAGTTCGGCGAGGACGCCCTCGTGCAGCGCCGGCAGGTCGAAGGAGAACTGGATGTCGCCGGTGCGGGGGTCGACGACACCGGGGGTCCCGATGACGCAGGCGTTCAGCTTCGCCATCGCGACGCGGGCCGACGCGCAGGCCTTGGCGACGGCGTTGTGCACCAGCTTCACCGGCTCGTCGCCGCCGTTCGGGTCCACGGTGACCTGGGCGACGACGTGCCCGGTGATGTCGGCGACGCCCGCGGTGACCCCGTCCGGACCTACCTCCAGCCCGGCGACGAAGGCGCTGGACGGGACGACCGCGTAGAGTGCGGCGTTCGGGCCCCGTCCTCCCGCCTGCTCCCCGACCACCGAGACGAGCCCGCGCTCCTCCAGCCTGGACAGCAGCTGGGACGCGGTCACCTTGGAGAGCCCGGTGTGCTCGCCGATCTGGGCGCGGGTCAGCGGGCCCTGCTCGACCAGCAGGTCCAGTGCCGCGCGATCGTTGAGCTCACGCAGCAGCCTCGGCGTTCCCGGGCGTCTTGCCATGCTGGCACCCCTGATGTCTCAATCCGCTAACGAGCAGTTTTGTTTAGGAAAGTTTCTTGTTAGTTTACGCCCAAGCGCCGACCGGTCCGGTACCCCGGGTCGGCGGAGCCCGCAGAGCGCGGACTGGCGAGCAGGGCGCCCGCGATCGATGCGAATGCGAGAGGGGCATGGCCAGGACCTTAAAGGGTCCATGCCGTCCCCACCCGCACCGCCGGCCACACGGCCGCGCGAGGCGATGCCGGAAAGGATCCCCAGTGAGGTACATCAAGGTTGCGGCCGCGGCGGCCGCGATCGCCCTGGCCGCCACGGCCTGCGGCGGCGACAGCA
Organism: Actinomadura sp. B10D3; assembly: GCF_039871695.1. Taxonomy (NCBI): domain Bacteria; kingdom Bacillati; phylum Actinomycetota; class Actinomycetes; order Streptosporangiales; family Thermomonosporaceae; genus Actinomadura; species Actinomadura sp. B10D3. Next base: position 5,944 of record NZ_JBDPLY010000043.1, on the reverse strand, counting down.
AGGACGACGAGGCGGGCGGCGGCAAGGACCCGGCGCAGCTGAAGGTCTGGATGATGGGCGACGGGACGCCCGAGCAGACCAAGCTCCTCGACGGCGTCGAGGCCGAGTTCAAGCAGAAGCACCCGAACACCGACGTCCAGATCAAGTACGTGCCGTGGGCGCAGGTCGCCACCACGTTCCAGAAGGCGGCGGCCGGCGGTGAGGGCCCGGACGTCACCGAGCTCGGCAACACCGACGTCCAGTCCCACGTCGAGCAGGGCAGCCTCGCCGACATCAGCGACATGTTCGGCGGCTGGGCGGACGGCAAGACCCTGAACAAGACCGCCCTGGCCAACGACCAGGCGGACGGCAAGACCTACGCGGTGCCGTGGTACGGCGGCGTCCGCGGCGTGTGGTACCGGACGGACTGGTTCCAGGAGCTCGGCATCCAGCAGCCCAAGTCGTGGACCGACCTGACCGCCGCGGCGAAGAAGGTGCAGGACTCCAAGAAGGTGCCCGGCATCGGCATCCCGAGCGACCAGACCAACGCGCTCCTCAGCTTCATCTGGGGCAACGGCGGCGACGTGGCCGCCAAGCAGGGCGAGGAGTGGAAGGGCCGGCTCGACCAGCCGCAGGCGGTCGAGGCCGTGAAGTACTACGCCGGCCTCGTCACCACCGAGAAGGTCGCGCCCGAGAAGTACGTCGGCAAGAACGAGCTGGAGGGACCGCAGCGCGACTTCGCGCTCGGCAAGCTCGGCATGTACATCGACGGCAGCTGGGCCCTGAAGGAGATGACGAAGGTCTCCAAGAAGAACGCCGACAAGTGGGGCGTCTTCCCGATCCCCAGCAAGGCGGGCGGCAACGCCCCGGTCATGGCGGGCGGCTCCGACCTCGCCGTCTGGAACGACAGCAAGGCCAAGGACGCGGCGTTCGACTACATCACGGTCCTGAACAACGCCAAGAACGCCAAGGCCTGGGCCGACTACAGCGGCTTCTCCTCCATGCGGTCGGACGTCTCGTTCACCGACCCGAAGCTGCAGATCTTCACCCAGATCGCCGGCAACACCAAGTTCCCGCCGATCAGCGCGGGATGGGGCGAGTTCGAGCAGGCCAAGAAGGTGCTGCCGAACGCGGTGAAGGCCATCATGCAGGGCAAGTCCGCCGAAGAGGAGATGAAGAAGGCGAACGAGCAGGCCAACACGCTGCTGAACCCGTAGTACACGGCTGATCGGAACGTCATGCTCGACACCGCTCCCGCGGTGCGGAAGGCACCCGGCCGGAAGTCCTCCGGCCGGGTGCGGCCCCGCCGCCGGCCCCGCCTCGGGCCCTACCTGCTGATCGCGCCGACCGTGCTCGTGATCGCCGTCCTGATGTTCTGGCCGATGATCCAGATCGGGATCATGTCGTTCCAGAAGGTCGGCAACCGCCAGCTGCGCGGCGAGCCCGCCGAGCAGGTCGGGGCCGAGAACTTCGACAAGATCTTCAACGACCCGTTCTTCTGGCAGACGCTCCGCAACACGGTGCTGTTCGCCGTCGTCGCGGTGACCCTGACCCTGGTCATCGGGACGCTGGTGGGGCTGCTGCTCAACAAGCTCGGCAAGCGGATGTCGGGCTTCGTCGCGGGCGGCGTGATGGTCGCCTGGGCGACCCCGCCGGTCACCGCCGCGATCATCTTCAGCTGGCTGTTCGGCACCACCGGCGGCGTCGTCAACTGGGGGCTGGACCTGCTGCCGGACGCCCTCGTCGGCGGCGGCTGGAGCGACTACAACTGGTTCGCCACGCCGCTGTCCACGTACACGGTCCTCACCGTGTGCGTCGTGTGGCAGGCGTGCCCGTTCGTCGCGGTGTCGGTGCTGGCCGGACTGAAAAGCGTCCCCGGCGAGCTGTACGAGGCGGCCCGGGTGGACGGGTCCGGCCCGTGGCGGACGTTCTGGAGCCTCACCTACCCGATGCTCAAGCCGATCTTCCTCGTGCTGATCGTCATGTCGATCATCTGGGACTTCAAGGTCTTCACCCAGCTGTTCATCATGTCCGGGATGGCCAACCGCGACGCGTTCAACCTGTCGCTCTACGGCTACTCCGAGGCGTTCGGCTCGCTCAATCCGAAGCTCGGCATGGGCTCGGCGATCGCGCTCGTGCTGACGCTCATCCTGCTCGTCGTCACGGCCCTGTACGTACGGGTGATGGTTCGTCAGGGGGAGACAGAGTGAAACGCTCGCTGCCGAGAAGGCTGCTGCTCAACGGGACGGGGCTCCTGGTCTTCCTGATCGCGGTCTTCCCCGTCTTCTGGATGGCCTCCACCGCGTTCAAGCCGAACACCGAGATCTTCAGCACGACGCCGAAGCCGCTGCCGGCCCACCCCACGCTGACGCACTTCGACCTGGTGCTGAACGGCGGCATCGCCGAGGTCTCCTTCTGGGAGTACTTCCGCAACAGCGCGATCCTGGCGCTCGTCACCGTGCTGGCGTCCGGCCTGCTCGCGCTGATGGCCGCCACGGCCGTCGCCCGGTTCCGGTTCCGCTTCCGCACCACCTTCCTGATCATGCTCCTGGTGGTGCAGATGGTGCCGCTGGAGGCGCTGGTCATCCCGCTGTTCCTCGACCTGAAGCAGCTCGACCTGCTGAACAGCCTGTCCGGTCTCGCGATCGTCTACATCGGCTTCGCGGTGCCGTTCGCCATCTGGATGCTGCGCGGGTTCGTCGCCGCGGTGCCGCGCGAGCTGGAGGAGGCCGCCGCGATCGACGGGGCCGGCCCGATCCGGACGTTCTTCACCGTCATGCTGCCGCTCGTCGCCCCCGGCCTGGTGGCGACCAGCATCTTCTCCTTCATCACCGCCTGGAACGAGTTCATCTTCGCGTTCACGTTCCTGGACGACCAGAACAAGTACACCTTGCCGATCATGCTGCAGTTCTTCTTCGGCCGCAGCGGCAACGCCTGGGGGCCCATCATGGCAGCGTCCACGCTGCTCACCATTCCCGTCATCGCCTTCTTCCTGCTGGTCCAGCGCCGCATGGTGTCCGGCCTCACCGCCGGGGCGGTGAAGGGGTGACCACCGACGACACCGCGACCACGGCGGAGATCGCCCGGCTGGCGCGCGGCACGCTGCTGCCGTCCTTCCACGGGGCGACCGCCCCGCGCTGGGTGCTGGACGAGCTGGAGTCCGGCCTCGCCGGCGTCACCCTGTTCGCCCTGACCGGCAACGTGCCGAGCCCGGAGTCGCTGGCCGCGCTCACCGCGCAGATGCGCAAGGCCGGCGACCCGTTCGTCACGATCGACGAGGAGGGCGGCGACGTCACCCGGCTCGGCGGGCACGCGACCGGCAGCCCCTACCCGGGCAACGCCGCGCTCGGCGCCGTCGACGACCCGGAGCTGACCCGGCGGATCTACCGCTCGCTCGGCGCCGAGCTGGCCGAGGTCGGCGTCAATTTCAACTTCGCGCCGTCGGTGGACGTCAACACCGCCGACGACAACCCGGTGATCGGAACGCGGTCGTTCGGCTCCGACCCCGAGCTGGTGGCGCGGCACGCCGCCGCGTCCGTCACCGGCACGCAGGAGGCGGGCGTCGCCGCCTGCGCCAAGCACTTCCCCGGCCACGGCGCCACCGTGGACGACTCGCACCTGTCGATCCCGCTCGTGGACGCCGACCTGGACCTGCTGGAGCGGCGCGAGCTGGTCCCGTTCCGGGCGGCGATCGAGGCGGGCACCCGGGCGGTGATGACCGGGCACCTCAACCTGCCCACGATCACCCGCGGCGTGCCGGCCACCCTGTCCCACGCCGCGATCACCGGGCTGCTCCGCGAGCGGCTCGGCTACCGGGGCGTGATCGTCACCGACGCGCTCGACATGGAGGGCGCGAGCGGCGCGATCGGCATCCCGGAGGCGTCCGTGCGGGCCCTCGCCGCGGGCGCCGACCTGCTGTGCCTCGGCCCGCACGAGCAGGCCGAGACCGTCGAGGCGACGCTCGCGGCGGTCGATGAGGCCGTGCGGACCGGGCGCCTCCCGGTGGCCCGGCTGGCCGACGCCGCGGAGCGCACCGGCCGGCTCCGCGCGTGGCTCGCCGGGCACAGCCCCGCCGTCGTCGACCGCGCCGCCGGCCTGGAGGCCGCCCGCCGCGCCGTGCGGGTCTCGGGAGCGCTCCCAGGTTGGGAGGCGGCGCCGCTGGTGGTGGAGACGGAGTCGACCGGCAACATCGCGGTCGGCCCGACCCCCTGGGGACTGCACCCCTGGGCGCCCGACGCCGTCCAGGCCGGCGGCGCGGACGAGACGGACCGGGTCCTGGACCGCGCCAGGGGCCGCGGCCTGATCGTGGTCCTGCGGGACGCGCACCGGCACGCCGGCCAGCGCGCCCTCACCACGGCACTGCTGACGGCCCGGCCCGACACGGTCGTCGTGGAGATGGGCCTGCCCGTCTGGCGCCCCGGCTCGGCCACCTACCTGGCCACCTACGGCGCCGCCGCCGCGAACGCCCAGGCCGCCGCCGAACTCCTGGGCTTGGCCGGGTGACGCAACCCGAGTGGTCCGGTCGGCAAGGGATAATGCTTACATGCGATTGTCCGCCAGGGTCGACTACGCGTTGCGCGCCGCCGCCGAGCTGGCGGTCGCCGGGAGTCACCCGGTGACCGCCGTGCAGCTCGCCGAGGCGCAGCAGATCCCGCCCAAGTTTCTGGAGAACATCCTCGGCCAGCTCCGCCGGTCCGGGCTCGTCCGCAGCCAGCGGGGGCCCGAGGGCGGCTACTGGCTGGCGCGCCCGGCCGAGCGGATATCCCTCGCCGACATCATCCGGGCGATCGACGGGCCGCTGCTCGGCGTGCGGGGCGAGCGCCCCGAGCACGTCGGGTACGAGGGGCCCGCGCGCTCGCTGCAGGAGGTGTGGATCGCGCTGCGCGCCAGCGAGCGGGCGATCCTGGAGCAGGTCACCCTCGCGCACATCGCGGCCGAGGAACTGCCCGCGCCGGTGCGGAAGCTGACCGAGGACCCGTCCGCCTGGGAGAGCCCCTCCCTGATCTGAGGGGAGGCCATGCCGGAGGGAGACACCGTCTGGCTGACCGCCCGGCGGCTGCACGAGGCGCTGGCCGGGCGGGTGCTGACGCGCTCCGACTTCCGCGTCCCACGGCTGGCCACGGTCGACCTGCGCGGGCGGGCGGTCCTGGAGGCGGTGTCGCGGGGCAAGCATCTCCTCGTGCGCGTGGAGGGCGGGCTGACCATCCACACGCATCTGATGATGGAGGGCCGCTGGCAGGTCCGGCGTTCTCGCGCAGGCGGTCGGCCCTCCGCGCGAGGCGCGTCCGGGTCGGTGCCGCGCGATCACCGGGTGCGGCTGGTGCTGGAGAACGCGGAGTGGCAGGCGGTCGGTCACTCGCTCGGCATCGTCGAGCTCCTGCGCACCGCCGAGGAGGACGGCGCCGTCGGGCATCTCGGGCCCGACCTGCTCGACCCGTCCTGGGACGCGGGGACGGCCGCCGAGGCCGCGGCCCGGCTGGGGGAGACGCCGGACCGGACGATCGGCGAGGCGCTGCTGGACCAGACACGGCTCGCCGGGATCGGCAACGTCTACAAGGCCGAGATCCTCTTCCTGCGGGGCGTGCATCCGTGGACCCCGGTGAGGGACGTTCCCGACCTTCCCGGCCTTGTGCGGCTCTCTCACCGGCTCCTGGACGCCAACAAGGAGCGGCACGGCCACATCACCACCGGTGAGCGCACGCGCGGGCGGGAGCACTGGGTGTACGGGCGGGCCGGACGGCCCTGCCGCCGCTGCGGGACCCGGATCGAGCGCGCGGACCAGGGGTCCGGATCCGGCGAGCGCATCACCTACTGGTGCCCGCGCTGCCAGCCCGCCGCCGGCTAGTACTACATCACTAGATCTGTAGGACTTGGAGGTGTAGGCGTCGCCGGAAGTGGCTTCGGCGTGCTCGGGCCTGATGCTCGCGGCGGATGATCGACCAGTGCAGGCCCTGGTCAATGACCT